>NZ_JBEOZU010000168.1:0-9926 GCF_040298185.1 Streptomyces sp. NPDC001634
GGTACGCGGACAGCGGGGCCGAGCTGCGCACCCACGCGCGCGTGGAGCGCATCGAGCCGGGCGCCGTCGTGCTCGACGACGGCTCGCGGGTGCCGGCGGGCGCGGTGGTCGTGGGTATAGGAGCGCGTCCGGCGACGGCATGGCTCCGCGGCTCGGGTATCGAGCTGGGCGTCCACGGCGAGGTGCTGGCCGACGAGCATCTGCGCACGTCGGCGCCGGACGTGTACGCGGTGGGGGACTGCGCCTCCTTCCCGTCGGGGCGCTACGAGGAGCGTCTGCTCGTCCACCACTGGGACAACGCCCTCCAGGGCCCGCGCACGGTGGCCGCGAACATCATCGGGGAGACGCCGATGGCGTACGACCCGGTGCCGTACTTCTGGTCGGAGCAGTTCGGTCGCTTCGTCCAGTACGTGGGCCACCACGCCCCGGCCGACACGACGGTGTGGCGCGGCGACCCGGCGGGCGCGGCCTGGTCGGTGTGCTGGTTGCACGAGGGCCGCCTGGTGGCCCTTCTGGCGGTGGGCCGCCCCCGGGACCTGGCCCAGGGCCGCCGCCTGATCGAGTCGGGCCTCCCGATGGATCCGGACCTGCTGTCGGACCCGTCACGCCCGCTCAAGGAGGCGACGGCGTAGGGGCACCTTCTTGGCGTAAGGGGGCCCCTTGACGTATCGGTCACTCTTCGGGCGTAAGGGGCCGCGCAGGGTGACGGCGCACGGGGACTCCCCCGGCGGCGCCGAACCGTCCCCTGCCTCGCCCCGCCGGAGGCTCTCGGCTTCCGACTGTCAGTCCGGGATGGCACGCTTAATCCCGTGACCGAGATTGACGCAAAGATCGATGCTCTCGTCCCCGCCTGGCTCACCCTCCCCGACATCGCCGAAGCGTTCGGCGTCGAGGTGACCCGCGTCCGGCAGCTGGTCAAGGAGGGCCAGCTCATCGCCGTACGCCGTGGTGAGAACCGCGCGCTGCACGTCCCCGCCGCCTTCATCGACGGGGACAAGGTCGTCAAGGGCCTGTCCGGCACCCTGACGCTCCTGCGGGACGACGGCTTCACGGTTGAAGAGATGATCGAGTGGCTCTTCACCCCCGACCCGACCCTGCCCGGCACCCCCGCGCAGGCCCTCAGCGAGAATCGCGGCACGGAGGTGAAGCGCCGCGCGCAGGCGCTCGCCGTCTGATCCGATCCGTCTGATTCGATCCGGCGATCTGATCCAAGTCTGATTCGAGAACAACCGTCCGGTGTACGGGCCGGGGTCCAGGGACCTGGACACGGCCCCCGGTCGACCGCGCCCTGCCGCGGCCCGTACGCCACCGACATCGGGGGGACCCCACCGTGTCCGACACCGCCCGCACCGCCCGGCTCGCCGACGCCCGTGTCTATCTGTGCACGGACGCCCGCAGACGTCAGGGCGACCTCGCCGAGTTCCTCGACGCGGTCCTGGCCGGTGGCGTCGACATCGTGCAGCTGCGCGACAAGGGCATGGAGGCCGCCGAGGAGCTGGAGCACCTCCAGGTCTTCGCCGACGCCTGCGCCCGCCACGGCAAGCTGCTGGCGGTGAACGACCGCGCGGACGTCGCCCACGCGGCCCGCTCCGACGTCCTCCACCTCGGCCAGGGCGACCTGCCCGTTCCCGCGGCCCGCGCCATCATCGGCGACGACGTCCTCATAGGCCGCTCCACGCACTCCGAGGCGGAGGCCGAGGCCGCCGCCGTCCAGGAGGGCGTGGACTACTTCTGCACGGGCCCTTGCTGGCCCACCCCCACCAAGCCCGGCCGCCCCGCCCCCGGTCTCGGTCTGGTCCGCCACACCGCCGCCCTCGGTACCGACCGCCCCTGGTTCGCCATCGGCGGGATCGACCTCGGCAACCTGGACGAGGTCCTGGAGGCCGGCGCCCGTCGTGTGGTCGTCGTCCGCGCGATCACGGAGGCGGACGACCCGGGCGCGGCGGCGAAGGAGTTCGCGAAGCGACTGCGCACGGCGTAGGCGGGGCGACGGACCGCCACCGGGCCCGGCTGGACCCGCCGTGTCCGATGGGTGGACAACAAGTCGACAATTCGGGCAAATTTCCGGCGCTCGGTTGGGGGACCGCCTCGCCGTGGCTAACCTGCGACTATGGCCCTCGGAACCGCATCCACCAGGACTGATCACGCACGGACCGTGCGTGACATGCTCGCCGCCGGCAAAACGACGTACTCGTTCGAGTTCTGGGCTCCGAAGACGGAGAAGGGCGAGCGCAATCTGTGGAACGCGCTCCGCAGGGTCGAGGCGGTGGCTCCCAGTTTCGTCTCCGTCACATACGGGGCGGGCGGCTCCACGCGCGCGGGCACGGTGAAGGCGACCGAGCAGATCGCCGCCGACACCACGCTCACCCCGGTCGCCCACCTCACCGCGGTCAACCACTCCGTCGCCGAGCTGCGCAACATCATCGGCCAGTACGCCGACGCCGGAATCCGCAATATGCTCGCCGTCCGGGGAGACCCGCCCGGCGACCCCATGGGCGACTGGGTTCCGCACCCCAAGGGCCTGACCTACGCGGCCGAACTCGTCCGGCTCATCAAGGAGTCGGGCGACTTCTGCGTGGGCGTCGCCGCCTTCCCCGAGATGCACCCGCGCTCCAGCAGCTGGGACACGGACGTCGAGCACTTCGTCGACAAGTGCCGGGCCGGCGCCGACTACGCGATCACACAGATGTTCTTCCAGCCCGATTCGTATCTGCGCCTGCGCGACCGGGTCGCCGCGGCCGGCTGCACGACCCCGGTCATCCCCGAGGTCATGCCCGTGACCAGCGTGCGGATGCTGGAGCGGTTGCCGCAGCTCAGCAACGCCGCCATCCCGGCCGGTCTGAAAGAGCGAATCCTCACAGCAAAAGACGATCCGGCGGCGGTACGCTCGATCGGCATCGAGTTCGCCACGGAGTTCTGCGCGAGGCTGCTGGCCGAGGGCGTCCCCGGACTGCACTTCATTACACTCAACAACTCCACGGCGACGCTGGAAATCTACGAAAACCTGGGCCTGCACCACCCGCAGCGGGCCTAGACCAGCCGCACCGCCATACGACACACTGCGTAGCGGCCACTGGGAGAGGGGCGTACATGGGCTGGACGGTCCTCTACATCGCGTTCGGCATCGTCGCGCTGTGGCTGCTCGGCGAGGTGCTGCTGCAGTACAAGGCTCGACTGCGCTGGCGACTGCTCGCCTTCGTCGGCTTCCTCGGCGTCGTGCTCGGCGTGCTGATCCCCTCCGTGCTGGTCATCGGACTGGGCGCGGCCGCGTTCGCGGTCGGGCAGACCTACGTCACGCTGTCGTTCCGTCGCGGGTTCGCGGCCGGCTGGGCCGTCGGCAACCGCCCCCGCGAGGGCGGGGGCGGGGGCAGCAAGCGCCGCCGGGGCGAGGCGGCCCGCCAGGACCAGGCGGCGGAGGACTCCGACCTCGAGTCGACCGCTGCCGGAACGTACCGCCAGGACGCCCCGTACGACGACGACCACGACGACGTCTTCTCCCGGTCCCAGCCCGTGGAGACCGCGGCCGAGGCGACCACCGTGTACGCACCGCAGCCGCTGCCCGAGGAAGTCGAGACCGGCACCTACGGCGTCTACACGAACGCGGCGTACGCGGCCGCGACCGACGCCTCGTCCTTCGCCGGCACCGGCCAGCCCCAGGACCAGCAGGCCTACGCGTACGACGGTTACTCCGGATACGGCCAGCAGCAGTACGGCTACGACAACGGTCAGCAGCAGTACACCGGCTACTCCGACCCGTACGCGGGCACGCAGACCTACGGCAACGGCTCGTACGACACCTCGTACGGCGGCCAGCAGCAGTACGGACAGCAGGGCTACGGCCAGGATCAGTACGGCACCGGCACTTACGGCGAGACCCCGCCCGGCGGTGTCTGGGTTCCCCAGCAGCGCAGCACCGGCGACGCCCTCGGCGGCGAACTCCCGCCGGAACAGCAGTACCCGTACCAGGGCAACGGCACGGCGCAGGGGAACGGCACGGCGCAGGGCAACGGGCACGGCTACGACGAGCAATACCGCTTCTGAGCGGGTGCGATCTTTGAGGGCCCGGTGCGCAGCGCCGGGCCCTCATCGCATGAGCGGGCGCCCCGGTGCCCTTACTGCGAGCCCCGGAAATCCGGTCCCTCCACGATGAGCCCGGCGACCAGGGCGCCCGACATACCGGCATGCGGGAGGCCGCCGCCGGGGTGGGACCAGCCGCCGACCGTGAACAGGCCCGGTACACGGGTGGTGTTGGACGGCTGCAACAGACGGCCGCCGGCCGCGGCGAGGGCCGGTGCCGGGACCGCGCCACCGGCCGCGCCGGTGTCCTCGGCGATGTCGGCCGGGGTGCGCACCTCGCGCCACAGGACGCGATCGCGCAGACCCGGTATCGCGCGCTGGGCGGCGTCCAGGATCCGGTCCACATCGGACTCGGACGGGCTCAGACCCGACGGCGCCGTGACCGTCAGCGTGACCGCCTCGTGCCCGGCGTCGGGCACCAGCGCGGGGTCGTCCGGGCGCAGCACGGTCACCGTCGGGGCGGGCGGAAGCCCGGCGGGCTCCCCGAAGAGGTGGTCCAACTCGCCCTCGCGGTCGGCCGTGTGGACGACCGTCCGGTGCGCGGTGCCCTCCGGCCGGCCCCCGCGCAGCGCCAGCAGCACCCTCAGCCGGCTGGGCATCACGCGCTGCGGAGCGACCTCGCCCGCACCCCGCGCGGCCGCCGTCCCCGGGAGCACGCGGTCCAGGACGCCGGGCGCCACCCCGGCCACCACATGGTCCGCCTCCGCCACGGAGCGGTCGGCCAGCTCCACGCCCGCCGCCCGGCCGTCCTTCTCGACGATCCCGGTGACCTCGGCGCCGAAGACGAACTCCACCCTCCGGGCCACGCACCGCTCGTACACGGCACGCGCCAACTCCCGTATTCCGCCCCGCACATACCAGGTGCCGAAGGCATGCTCCAGGTACGGCAGCACGGCCGCGCTCGCCGGAGTCGTCCGGGGATCCAGGCCGTACGCCAGGGCATGGCTCTCCAGAAGGGCAGCCAGCCGCACATCGCGCAGCTCCCAGGCGCCGACCTCGGCGAGCGTGCCGGCCCGCCGGGTGCGCAGCAGCTTCTTGTGCGGCACCGCCGGGTACGGCTCGCGCTCGGCCAGCACCGTCCAGTTGGGCCACAGCGGCTCCTCCAGGAGCGGCCGGCGGGTGCGGTCCCAGGCCTCGCGGGCCCGCACCAGGAAGTCGCCCCAGCGCTCGCCCGCGCCCCCGCCGAGCGCCGCGTCGATCTCCGAGACGGCGCCCGCGCGCGACGCGTTCGGCAGCGAGAGCTCCGTGCCGTCCGCGAAGACGTGCCGTGACGACGGGTCCACCTGGACCAGCTCGACGCACTCCTCGAGCGGCTCCCTGCCGGTCTTGACGAACAGATCGCGCCAGACCGCGGGCAGCGGCAGCAGGCCCGGGCCGGTGTCGAAGGAGAAGCCGTCACGCGTGAAACGGCGCACCGCACCGCCGTACGTCTCCGTACGCTCGTACACCACCACCCGGTGGCCCGCGACGGCCAGCCGGGCGGCGGCCGCCATCGCGCCCATCCCGGCGCCGATCACCGCAATCCGTGCCATGCCGGCGACTCTATCGGCAGCCACCGACAGTCCGGCCGCGGGCCCGTGACCAGCGCTTTCTCCAGGGCCTCCGTACCCTCCCGGCGCGGCCGGGGGAGTAGCGGCACGGAGGGGCTCGTCACCAGTACGTAGCGAAATGTCCTGGGCGTGAGTGCCCAGGACTGAGTATCCGTACCTAGTCGGTGAGATGAGTACGCGCGCGGATGGGGGCCGACCTGCGCGAACGAGAAAGTGGAGGCACGGAAAGGGGCGCGGCTCCGGCACCGCCGACACGGGGCGGCGGAACGGTGCCCGCCCTTGGCCGCTCCTTCCGCCGGCCGGTTCGGCGGAAGCGAGGCACGGGGGGACCTGGGGGAACGACCGAACGGGGGACACGGGGGGACACGGGGAAGCACGACGGAGCGCCGGTTCGAGACGGCCCGCGGGGAACGCGGCCATCCCGGACCGGCGCTTTCGTGCGCCGGGCGCGACAGGACCTAGCTGCCGCCGCTCACCCGCCCCTGGATCAGCCGCGACAGCGCCGCGTGGACGTCGTCCAGGGAACGCTCCGGCTGGAACGACTGCCAGTCCAGGGCCGCCACCAGGACCATGCCGACCAGCGCGGCCGCCGTCAGCGGGACGTCGATCTCCTCGCTGAACTCGCCGTTCGCCACGCCTTCGCGCAGCACGCCCTCGATCACCGCGACCACCTGCTGCCGGACCACCATGAGCGTGGACTGCCAGGCCCGGTTGGTGCGCCACAGCTCGGCCACGTACAGCTGGGTGAAGGCCGGGTAGCGGGCGATGAAGCCGAGCCCCGCGCGGATCATCGCGTCCACCGCGTCCACCTTGGTGCCGCCGGCCAGGTCGGTCTTCTCGGCCGCCTCCCGGAGGGAGTCGGTGAGGAGCCCCACCCCGTGCCGCAGCAGCTCCTCGAAGAGGACCGACTTGCTCGCGAAGTTGTAGTAGACCGTGCCCTTCGCGACCCCGGCCCGCTCGGCGATCTCGTCGACGGTGGTCGCGGAGAAGCCCTGCTCCGCGATGAGGGTGACGGCCGCCTCGTAGAGCTTCTGCCGGGTCGCCTCGCGGCGGCTCGAGCCGCCTCCCGCGGCGGCGCTGCTGCGTTCCATGAGCTTGATTGTCACAGGACCGGCCGGGTGCGGGGGCACGGGCCCGGCTGTGGCCGTCACAGGCTCAGCTCCGGATGCAGCCGGTCCAGGGTCCACACCTGCCTGCGGCGGGCCGACAGCGCGGTGAGCGCGAGGGCGCCGGCGGTGAAAGCCACGAGCACGGCGCACGCCTGCCACACAGGCCCGAGGCCGCCGCCCGTGATGAGCCTCCTGAGCGCCCCGACGACGTAACTCATCGGCAGGAAGGGGTGGATCGCGTTGAAGAAGCCCGGACTGGTCTGCACGGGGTACGTCCCGCCCGCGGACGTCAACTGGAGCATCAGCAGGGCGAGTACGAGGATCCGGCCCGCCGCCCCGAAGCGCGCGTTAAGCCACTGGACGAGCGCCGCGAAGCACGCCGACACCAGGAACAGGAAGCCGATCGTCCCGGCCGCCCGTGCCATCTCCAGACCGATCGCCCAGTGCAGCACCGCCATGAGGGCGGCCGTCTGCAGCACGCCCACGAGGGCCACCGGCAGCCAGCCCGCGAGCGCGATCCGCCAGGCCGAGGCGCCCGCCGCGAGCGCCCGCCGGTTCAGCGGCGGGATCAGCATGTACGCCACCATCGCGCCCACCCACAGGGACAGCGGGATGAAGTACGGGGCGAAGCCGGTGCCGTAGTTGGGCGCCTTGTGCAGGTCCCTGGAGGCGAGCTGGACCGGGTCGGACATGACCTGGGTGCGCTCGTCACGGTTCTTCTTGTCGTAGTCGGGGATCCTGTCCGCACCGCTGTGCAGTCCGCCGGCCAGCTTCCCGGAGCCGTCGACGAGCTTGTACATGCCTCCGTTGAGGTCGATCGCGCCCGTCTTCAGGGCGCCGACGCCCGTGTCCAGGTCCGCGGCCCCCGCCTTGGCGGTGCCGAGGCCGGTGTTCAGCTTCCTGGCGCCGCCTGCGACCTCGGCGGCGCCCCTGTTGAGCGCATCCACCTTGGTGACCGCGTCGTCAAGGTTCTCGGAGAGGTGCGGCGCCGCCTTGGCGAGCGCCCGGGCCTGCCGCTGCAGGGTCTTCAGGTCCTGCTGCATGGCGGTCATGTCGCCGTGGTAGTCCCGCACCACGGTGTTCACGTCCTTGGCGAGCCGCGCCGCGTCCGCCGCGGCGTCCTTCGCCTTCTTCAGGTCGCCGCAGGCGAGGTCGGGCACGGGCTGCGCGACGCAGCGCCTCTCGTAGACCGCGTCGAGGGTCTCGGATGCCTTGCGAGTGCCGCTCTCCGCGATCGGGGCCGTGGTGACGAACGCGTCCAGATGGTCGCTGATCACACCGGCCGAATCGGCCACCAGGGTCGCGGTGTCGGCGATCTGCCGGCCGTTCTCCTTCAGGAAGGGGCGCACCTGGTCGGCCGCGCCGCTCACCCGGTCGGCCAACGCCTGGGTGCCGTCCGCGACCTGCTGCGCACCGTCCTGGAGGTCGCCCGCGCCCGTGGTGAGCTTCGTCAGGCCGCCCGACAGCTGTCCGCTGCCCTTCTTGGCCTCCGTGAGCCCGTCGGCGAGGTCCTTGGAACCCTTCTCCGCCTTGCCGATGCCGCCCGTGAGCCGGTCGGCCCCATCGGCGGCCTTCACGGTCGCCCCGTGGATGTCCGAGAACGAGATGAAGATCCTGTCGAGGAACGACCGCGACGTCTTCGTCGAGGCCGCCGCGCGCACCTCGTTGAACACCGTCTTGGAGATCTGCCCGACGATGTAGTTGTTCGCGTCGTTCGTACGGACCTGGAGGGCGCCCGTCTCGGGGGAGTCCCCCGAGCTGGAGGCGATCCGCTCGCTGAAGTCGGAGGGCATGGTCAGCGACAGGTAGTACGTGCCGTCCTCGACGCCCTTCCTGGCCTCGGCGGCGCTCACCTCGTGCCATTCGAAGGTGTCGCTCTTCCGCAGCCCCTTGACGATGTCGTCGCCCGCCGCGACCCTGTGGCCGGCCGCCGTCGCCCCCTTGTCGTCGTTGACGAGCGCCACGGGGATACGGTCGAGCCGCCCGTACGGGTCCCAGAACGACCACAGGTACAGGGCGCCGTACAGCAGCGGCAGCAGAAGGAGCGCGACCAGCGCCGCGCGTGGCAGCCTTCCCCTGCCGAACCGCCTGAGCTCAAGCGCGGCCAGTTTCGGCGAGCGCATCCGCCGTCTCCTTGTCGTCGTCTCCGCCGTCCTCGGACGGGCCCTCGGGAGTGGCCTCCCCGGCCGCGTCCCCGGCAGTTGCTTCTTCGCGTACGTCCTTCACCGGCGCCGTCGACACCACCACCGCGCCCTCGGGGGCCTCGGCGCACACCGCGAGGACCGTGGTCCCGGCCTCGGTGAGCGACCTCAACAGTCCCCAGACCTCGGCCCGTTCGGCGGCGGACAGCTTGAGGTCGGTGTCGTCGACGGCCAGCAGGCGCGGACGGCCGATCAGGGCCAGTGCCACGGAGAGCCGCAGACCCTCCAGGCGTTCCAGGTCGCGTACGGCGGTCCGGGAGCCCTTGGGCAGCGCCTCGGGGTCGAGTCCGGCGGCGGCGAGGGCGGTGTCGATCCGCCGCCCCGCCTCGGCCGTGCTCCCCCAAGCTCTCGACTTCGCTCGAGCAGGGGGGACTCCCATCCCTCGCGGTCGCAGCAGCGAGCGCAGGGAGTCCCTGAACCGGCTCTCCAGCAGGGCCCGTTCACGCAGATGCTCGCCGACGGTCAGCGCCGGTTCGAGGTCGGTGACGCCGGGTACGTGCGCGAGCGCGCTGATCCGGCGGACCGCGGACATGTCCTTGGGCAGCGGGTGCCCGCCGACCGTGGCCCGCCCCTCGCTCGGCTTCATCCGTCCGGTGAGCGCGAGCAGCAAAGAGGTCCGCCCGGAGCCGGAGGGCCCCTCGACGGCGATGAGCGAGCAGGGTTCGGCGTCGAAGCCGACGCCCCGGAACGCCCAGCCGCGCGGTCCCTTCAGCCCGAAGTCCGCGGCACTGACGGCGACTCCGGCCGCTGCCCGTGGCACGTCCATGTCCCCCACACTCCCTTGGGGCGGGCGGCCCGGTCGAGGCCGCCCGCTTTTGAACTGACTGGTCAGTGCAAAAGCTACTCCGAACCTCTGAGCGAAGCAAAAGACCAGGTCAGAACGGATTGTCAGTGGCATACCTCACGATGGGCACATACGGCCACAGCGCCGTCACGCAGACGACAGGAGGTTCGTCATGGCCAGCCACCACGCAGCCGGCGCACGCCGG
>NZ_JBEOZU010000169.1:0-9901 GCF_040298185.1 Streptomyces sp. NPDC001634
ACACGCCGTACCCCGTCGGCGCGCCCCGGCTCCCCTTACTCCCGTCGCCTCCGTACGGTGTCGAGGGCTTCCGGGCGCCCCGGAAGCCCTCGACACCGTGCGCGCGAGTGGGTCAGGCGCGGCGGCGTACCAGACGCACGAGGTCCCCCGTGCGGTGGCGGCGCGTCCAGGCAATCAGGGCCAGCGGAAGCATCAGGATCAGCGGGGTCGCCGCGTACTGGCCGTCGAAGACGGTGAGCTGAACGATGAACGCACCCACCATCAGCGCGGACAGCGCGACCGCCGAGACCGACGCCAGCACGGGTACCAACAGCGCGACCGCACCGGCCAGTTCGAGCGAGCCGATGATGTACATCCCCGTGCTCCCCCAGCCGATCTTGTCAAAGGACTCGACGGCCGACGGGTGCGCGATCAGCTTGGGCAGTGCGCTCGCGACCCCGTAGAAGAGCGCGAGCGCCACCTGCAGGGCGCGCAGGGAGATCTCGGCGCGACGGCTCCGGCTCTGGTCGTGGCTCACCGACGGGGCGACGGAGGCGGAGGTGGCGCGGGTGACGGGGGCAGTGGTCTCGGACATGGGGTTCTCCTGTGTGAAGCAGTTCCGCAGTGCTGTCACAGAGGTAGACCGGCCGGCGTCCCCCAACTCATCGCTACCCGGCCGGATTCTTCACCGCCCTCACCCACACCCCGTCCTCCGTCAGATAACGGTCCACCCTCAGCTCCGCCTCCCCCAGCGCTTCCTCGAACTGCTCCCTGCTCAGCGGCCGTGCCAGGAACGTCTGCGTCCAGTTCGCGTCGGGGAACTCGTACTCCGCGTGCACCGAGTTCACCCCGTCTCCCACCGGCTCCGAGGACACGATCCGTATCGTGAAGCCGCTCGGGTCGACCCGTTCGCGCGGCACGTCCGCGTGGTAGTCCGCCCCCTCGCGCTGGATCAGCACGCACCCGCCGTGCGCCACATGCCCTGCGCAGGTCCGCAGCATTCCGCGCCGCACCTCCTCGTCGCCCGCGTGTACGAGGAACGACGCGAGCATCACCACGTCGAACGTCTCGCCCAGGTCCAGGGCCTCGATCGGGCTGCATATCGTGCGTGTCCCGCGCACCCGCTCGAGCATCTCCGCCGACTCGTCCACGGCCGTGACCGTGAAACCACGGTCGAGGAGCGGGTGGGTCATCCGCCCGACCCCGCTGCCCAGCTCCAGAATGTGCGCGCCCGCGGGCACGGCCGTTGCGATGATGTCCGGCTCGTCCCCGATCGGCAGCCGTGAGTAGAGCTCGACCGCGCAGCCGTCGGGCGTGATCGCCCCGGGGCCCGTCCCCTCGTATCCTTCCCGCCTGTTCAGCCTCATGCCCGTCCAACGGACCGCCCGCAGCGGCTCGTTCCCGCTCCCCCATCACCCGATGGGGTGAAGCGGTCGACGGCAGCACGCACGCGCGGGATCAGTCAGAGCGCAAACCAGCCGTGCCCCCCGTACCAATGCCCGCCCGCCCGCAGATGGTCCCCCACCGCCCTCTCGACACCGCTCCGGCGCGGCAGCTCCTCCACCGGAAGTTCCGGGTCGCCGAAGACGAATCCGACCGGCACCCCGTCGTCCGGTGTCGTCTCCACGTGCGCGAGCTCGAATCGGTCCTGGAAGCGGATGATGTTGGACTCGGGCGGCAGATACCGCTTCAGCTGCGGATCCAGCAGCCAGGAGTGGCAGACGGCGATCTCGTAGCGCTCCTCGGGGTAGTGCCGGGCGAAGAACTCCCGTGCCAGCCCCAGGGACCGCTCGCAGGCGGACGGCGACAGCGGACCCGAGAAGTCCGGTATGTGCAGGCTCAGACAGGGGTCACCGGGCCCCGCTCCCTTCCCCGCCGCCGCGACGGCCCGCCCCGTGCGCTGCCCCAGCCGAGCCCGCTGGAACTGCAGCCGCCCCAGCTGGAACAGCTCCCCGTGGAAGTGCAGCGAGATCCACCACGGGAACAGCAGCCCGCCCGTGCCGCGCCGCCGTCGGTGGACCGCCACATGACGGCCGAGGTCGGCGAGCGTGCGCCGGGACACCTCCTGCGGGACGCCGCGCTCCCGGTGGTAGGCGCGCACATACGGAAGTGCCGCGACGAAGACGTACACGTGGAAGACCCGCCCGAGCGGCCCGGCGCACTCGGGGAACGGCGGCGGCTCCCAGCCCTTTCCGATCTCCCCCATGTCCCGCACGAACCGG
Source organism: Streptomyces sp. NPDC001634 (assembly GCF_040298185.1). Classification (NCBI taxonomy): domain Bacteria; kingdom Bacillati; phylum Actinomycetota; class Actinomycetes; order Kitasatosporales; family Streptomycetaceae; genus Streptomyces; species Streptomyces sp. NPDC001634. The sequence goes on from NZ_JBEOZU010000169.1 coordinate 2,202, forward strand.
GCGACACACCGCGCCAGCAGCGCCATCGCCTCCGGATCCTCACCGAGCCGGGCACGCAGCGCGACGAGCTCGTTGATGTCCTCGTGGGGCACGGACAGGTCCAGCAGGACCTCGGGCAGCTCGTCGGCGTCGGGCGGTGCGGCCCGCACGCCGGCGTCGCCCTCGCCCTCGAGGTCCCTCAGCCACTCGGCGAGCCTCGCGTCCGCCCGTAGCGCCTCCAGCAGCACCATCGCCTCCCCCGTGGATCCGGCCGCGCTTCCCGCGGTCGTCCGGATCCGGTCGCAGTTCCGTGGTGAACGTGCACCACGAAGGGTACTTTTCCGGGTAGGAGCGATGATTCCGATGCGTACGGGCAGTGAACCGGCGACAGCGCGCAGTGCTCTGCGGGCGCGCTTCTGGCTGAGCGTCTGGGGTCTGGTCTGGGCAACCTTCGGAACGGTTGTGTTCGCCCTTGTAGGGCGTCCTGGCTGGGCGGCGGCGTGCGGTGTCCTGTGGCTGGTGATCACCGTCGACATGGCCGTGATCCTGCGGCACATCCACCAGGGCCCGCACTGGCAGCCTGGCCCGGACGTCCCGCCGTACCCGCCGCCGGAGCGCCGGCGCCCGTAGCCGGGCGGTCGGCGTCGTGCAGGGCGCGCCTACGAGTCGAAGCGCGCCGCCTTCAGATACTGCGGATTGGGATCCAGCGCTGCCGCCAGCCGGAAGTGCCGCTTCGCCTCCTCCGGCCGCGCCTGGCGCTCGTAGGTGCGGGCCAGCGCGAAGTGCGCGAACGCGTTGTCCGGCTCACGCTCCAGCACGATGCTGAACTCCAGCTCGGCAGGTCGCAGTTGCGCCGCGGCGAAGAAGGCACGCGCGCGCAGCAGCCGCGCCGCCGTGTTCTCGGGATGCGCGGCTATGACTCCGTCGAGCAGCTTCACCGCGCCCCGCGGGTCCCGAGCGGCAAGCAGCTGCTCCGCGGCGCGGAAGTCGATGACATGCGTCTCCGGAGTACGTCCGGTGGAATCGCTGGTGTCGGGCACAGCAGAGTCCTTCCCTCACGGCGCCGGTTCAACGCCCCCGGTGGCGAGTGCTATTCCTGTGAACGATGCGCTCTGCGCACGAGTTCCTCCCATACGCCCCTTACGCGCCCCTCCAGCTGCTCCATGGGCACGTCGTTGTCGATGACGAGGTCCGCGATCTCCAGGCGCTTCTCGCGCGTCGCCTGGGCGCCCATGCGCGCGCGTGCGTCTTCCTCGGTCATCCCCCGCAGCCGGACGAGCCGGTCGAGCTGGGTGGCGGGGCTCGCGTCGACGACGACCACGACGTCGTAGAGGGGGGCCAGTCCGTTCTCGGTGAGGAGGGGGACGTCGTGGACGACGACGGCGTCCTCCGGTGCGGCGGTCTCCAGTTCGCGGGAGCGGGCGCCCACCAGGGGGTGCACGATCGAGTTCAGGACGGCGAGCTTCTCAGGGTCTGCGAAGACGATGGAGCCCAGTCTGGCGCGGTCCAGGCTGCCGTCCGGCGCGAGGACCTCCTTCCCGAAGGCCTCGACGACCGCCGCAAGACCGGGAGTTCCGGGCGCGACCACCTCACGCGCGATGCGGTCCGCGTCGATCAGCACGGCCCCGCATTCCACGAGCAGCCGCGACACCTCGCTCTTGCCGGCGCCGATACCGCCGGTCAGCCCCACCTTCAGCATGACCGGAAGCCTACGGCCTGCCACTGACAGTGCCGGTGGCAGGCCCGTACGTTCAGCCGTCGCCCTCGCGCTCCGCAAGGAAGCGCTCGAATTCCTGCCCGATCTCGTCCGCGGACGGGATGTCGACGGGCTCGGCGAGCATGTTGCCGCGTGTCTCGGCACCAGAGGCGGCGTCGTACTGGTGCTCAAGGCCCTGCACGAGCGCGACGAGCTCCTCGTCGCCCTCCTGGATCTGCCGGTCTATCTCCGTCTGCGTGCGGTACGCGTCGGTGCGCAGGGCATGTGCGACGCCCGGCAGGACGAGCCCCGTGGCGGCCGTGATGGCCTCCAGCACGGTCAGTGCTGCGTCCGGGTACGCGGAGCGGGCGATGTAGTGCGGGACGTGCGCCGCGACGCCCAGGACGTCGTGCCCGGCCTCCATGAGCCGGTACTCGACCAGGGACTCGGCGCTGCCCGGGACCTGGGCCTCCTCGAAGGGGCTGCGGTGGCCGGGGACGAGGTCGGTACGGTTGCCGTGCGGGGTGAGACCCACCGGCCGGGTGTGCGGCACGCCCATGGGGATGCCATGGAAGTTCACGGACAGTCGGACCCCGAGCCGCTCCACGATCTGCTGGACGGCCGCGGCGAAGCGCTCCCACTCCACGTCCGGTTCGGGGCCGGTCAGCAGCAGGAAGGGCGCTCCGGTGGCGTCCTGGACGAGGTACACCTCGATCGAGGGAACCTCGTAGTCCGTCCACCGGTCGCGCTTGAAGGTGAGCAGCGGACGGCGGGCGCGGTAGTCCACGAGCCGGTCGTGGTCGAACCGGGCCACGATCTGGTGGGGCAGCGAGTCGAGCAGCCGGTCGACGATCTGGTCGCCGGTCTCGCCCGCGTCGATGTACCCGTCGAAGTGGTAGAGCATGACCAGACCGGCCGACTCCTGGGCGAGCGCCATGTCGACGACGGCCAGGCCCTTCGGCTCCCATGCGTACAAACCCTGCGGATCAAGCACTGTAGACCGCGCCTCCTCGTGTTCGTACTGCACAACGTGGTGCAGGGCGCAGGCATTCCCGGCCCGCGCCCGTTCCTGCGCCGCTCCCTGCTTTTCAGCCACTCCCGTGGCTTACGTCGTAAGTACGCGCGCGTGGGGGGCCGTTATCGTATTTCGGGCCGATTGGAACCGGTCCGCGGTGGTCAACTCCCCGTCCAGAGCGCACTCATGCACTGAGGGCCCGCACCCCAGTGGGGTGCGGGCCCTCAGTCAACGGCTAGGCCTCAGCGGTGAGCGTTCAGCTCTGGCCGCCGGCCAGCTTCTCGCGCAGGGCAGCCAGCGCCTCGTCCGAGGCGAGCGCGCCGGAGTTGTCGCCACCCTCGGAGGAGTACGAACCACCGGTCGCGGCCGGAGCGGCGGCCTCGCCACCCTCGGCAGCGGCGGCGGCGTCGGCCTCGCGGGACTTGATGACCTGCTGCTGGTGCTGCTCGAAGCGCTGCTGCGCCTCGGCGTACTGGCGCTCCCACTCCTCGCGCTGCTTCTCGTAGCCCTCGAGCCAGTCGTTGGTCTCGGGGTCGAAGCCCTCGGGGTAGATGTAGTTGCCCTGGTCGTCGTAGGACGCGGCCATGCCGTACAGGGTCGGGTCGAACTCGACCGAGGCCGGGTCGGCACCGAAGGACTCGTTGGCCTGCTTCAGCGAGAGGCTGATGCGACGGCGCTCGAGGTCGATGTCGATGACCTTGACGAAGATCTCGTCGTTGACCTGGACGACCTGCTCCGGGATCTCCACGTGGCGCTCGGCCAGCTCGGAGATGTGAACCAGACCCTCGATGCCCTCGTCCACGCGGACGAACGCACCGAACGGAACCAGCTTCGTGACCTTACCGGGCACGACCTGGCCGATCTGGTGGGTGCGGGCGAACTGCTGCCACGGGTCTTCCTGGGTCGCCTTCAGCGACAGGGAGACGCGCTCGCGGTCCATGTCGACGTCGAGGACCTCGACGGTGACCTCCTGGCCGACCTCGACGACCTCGGACGGGTGGTCGATGTGCTTCCAGGACAGCTCGGAGACGTGGACCAGACCGTCGACGCCACCCAGGTCCACGAAGGCACCGAAGTTGACGATCGAGGAGACCACACCGGAGCGGACCTGACCCTTCTGGAGGGTCGTGAGGAACGTCTGGCGGACCTCGGACTGGGTCTGCTCGAGCCAGGCGCGGCGGGACAGGACCACGTTGTTGCGGTTCTTGTCCAGCTCGATGATCTTCGCCTCGAGCTCCTTGCCGACGTACGGCTGAAGGTCGCGGACGCGGCGCATCTCGACCAGGGAGGCCGGAAGGAAGCCGCGGAGGCCGATGTCGAGGATGAGACCACCCTTGACGACCTCGATGACGGTACCGGTGACGATGCCGTCCTCTTCCTTGATCTTCTCGATCGTGCCCCAGGCACGCTCGTACTGGGCGCGCTTCTTCGAGAGGATCAGGCGGCCTTCCTTGTCCTCCTTCTGGAGGACGAGGGCCTCGATCTCGTCGCCGACGGCAACGACCTCGTTCGGGTCGACGTCGTGCTTGATCGAGAGCTCGCGGCTCGGGATGACACCTTCGGTCTTGTAACCGATGTCGAGCAGGACCTCGTCCCGGTCGACCTTCACGATGACGCCGTCGACGATGTCGCCGTCGTTGAAGTACTTGATCGTCTCGTCGATCGCTGCGAGGAAGGCTTCCTCGTTACCGATGTCGTTGACCGCTACCTGCGGGGTGGTGGCGGTGGTCTCGGTGCTGCTCGTCATGTGGGAAAGGGCTCCGGTACGGACATTGAAGTCGTAGGCACTGCTTACGCCGGGAGCCCGTTTCGCTCTGCAGAAGCCGGACAGCCAAGGAAGCGCCACACCAGGTACAGCCTGTGGCGCCTCGAGAACCGAGGGGACATACAACAGATGCGAGCGCAGCCTGCTCCGTCTGAGGTGCGCAGGCCCGCAGCGCAACTTGTAGCATACGGGGGCAGCCGGACAGGGTCAATGCGCGAAGCCGCACACCCGGGGCGGATCGCCGCAATCCCGGCACAAGTCCTCATGCGACGGCAGCCGCATATCCGATAACGCCTCGAGGCCGCACAGGCCTGAGACACCTCTTCCGCGCCATCCGCCGAACGGGTTGCAGGGAAGAGTACGACGAGGGAGCCGATCATCCAAGAGCCCGAAGCGTCCGAGCCGGAAGCCACCCGACGTGCGGCGGGTGCCACGGAGAGTTCCCGGGCCAACCGGGGCTGGTGGGACCGGAACGCGGACGAGTACCAGATCGAGCACGGCACGTTCCTCGGCGACGACCGCTTCGTCTGGGGTCCCGAGGGCCTCGACGAGGTCGAGGCCGAACTACTGGGCCCGCCGGAGAACCTCAAGGGCAGGCGCGTCCTGGAGATCGGCGCCGGAGCGGCACAGTGCTCGCGCTGGCTGGCCGGTCAGGGCGCGCATCCGGTCGCCCTTGACCTCTCCCACCGCCAGCTCCAGCACGCCCTCCGCATCGGCGGGAGCATCCCCCTCGTCCAGGCCGACGCGGGCATCCTGCCCTTCAAGGACGCCTCCTTCGACCTGGCGTGCTCCGCGTACGGGGCACTGCCGTTCGTCGCGGACCCCGTCCTGGTGCTGCGGGAGGTGCACCGGGTGCTGCGCCCCGGCAGCCGCTTCGTCTTCTCGGTGACGCACCCGATCCGCTGGGCGTTCCCGGACGAGCCGGGACCCGAGGGGCTGTCGGTCTCGGCCTCGTACTTCGACCGCACGCCGTACGTCGAGCAGGACGAACAGGGCCGGGCCGTCTACGTCGAGCACCACCGCACCCTCGGCGACCGTGTCCGGGACATCGTGACGGCCGGCTTCCGGCTCGTGGACCTGGTCGAGCCGGAGTGGCCGGCCTGGAACACATCGGAGTGGGGCGGGTGGTCGCCGCTGCGGGGCGCCCTGATCCCGGGGACGGCGATATTCGTGTGCGAGCGGGACTGAGGGGGCGGTTCCGGCCAATCCACGGCGCCGGCGGCCCTGCGCGTATGCCCCGGGTGCGGGACGGGCAGAAACGATAAGCCGACACGTCACCCGACACGATCGACACGTCGCCCGACACGATCGATACGTCACCCGACACGTCGCCCTCAAGGCTGCGGTCCGCGGTGCTACGCGTGGGGGGTACGCGCATGCACGTCTGCCCGCTCTGCAAACGGAGCGACGGGACCACGAGACTCAGCGCGTACTGGAGGACGCTGTCGCCCGAAGGGCGGGCCGGGGTGCCGCACCTGGCCCGGCCCGCGCTGCACGACGAGCGGTGGACGGCGCCGCTCGGGCTGCTGACCGTGGGCTGCGCCCTGCTCGTCGCCGACACATGGCTGGGGTTCGTCGGGCTGGCCGGCGGAGGCTTCTGGCTGGTGTCGCTGCGCGACAGGGTGGCCCAGGCCGCGAAGGAGCGGGCCGACTGGCACAGGAAGCTGATCTGCCGGCCCTGCCACCACGCCTTCCTCCCCTGACGAGGCCGCCTGGAACACTGGTGCGGTGATCCGCCACGACGCCCTCGACCGCCTTCCCGTCCGTTCCGCCCTCCCGGCTCTTCGGCGGGCCCTGGACGCGGACGGCGTCGCGGTGCTGTGCGCGCCGCCCGGTACGGGCAAGACGACGCTCGTGCCGCTGGTCCTCGCCGGGCTCGTCGGCGGTGGGCCGGACCGCCGCGTGGTCGTCGCCGAGCCGCGGCGGATCGCCGCGCGGGCGGCGGCCCGGCGAATGGCGTGGCTGCTCGGGGAGAAGCCCGGCGACAGCGTCGGGTACACCGTGCGCGGTGAGCGGGTGACGGGGCGGCACACGCGCGTGGAGGTCGTCACGACCGGGGTGCTGCTCCAGCGGCTGCAACGGGACCAGGAACTGGCGGACGTCGATGTGGTGGTGCTCGACGAGTGCCACGAGCGGCACCTGGACGCCGACACGGTTGCCGCCTTCCTGCTCGACGTACGGGAGGCCCTGCGGCCCGGGCTGCGGCTGGTGGCGGCTTCCGCAACAACGGACGCGGAGGGCTGGGCCCGGCTGCTGGGCGGGGCGCCGGTTGTCGAGGCGGAGGGCGTGTCGTACCCCGTCGAGGTGGTGTGGGCGCCTCCCGCGCGGCCCGTCCGTCCGCCGCACGGGATGCGCGTGGACCCGGCGCTGCTGACGCATGTGGCGTCGGTGGTGCGTCGGGCGGTCGCCGAGTTCGAGGGGGACGTGTTGTGCTTTCTGCCCGGGGTCGGGGAGATCGCGCGCGTGGCGGGGCAGCTGGGAGGCCTGGGCGACGTCGAGGTGCTGCAGGTGCACGGGCGGGCGCCTGCGGCCGTGCAGGACGCGGTGCTGTCGCCCGGCACCGGCCGGCGGGTGGTGCTGGCGACGGCCGTCGCGGAGTCGTCGCTGACCGTGCCCGGGGTGCGCGTGGTCGTCGACTCCGGGCTGGCGCGGGAGCCCCGGATGGACCATGCGCGCGGGCTGAGCGCGCTGACGACGGTACGGGCCTCGCAGGCGGCGGGGCGGCAGCGCGCGGGCCGGGCGGGGCGTGAGGCGCCGGGCCGGGTGTACCGCTGCTGGTCCGAGGCGGAGGACGCGCGGCTGTCCCGCTTCCCGGCACCGGAGATCAGGCTCGCCGACCTGACGGCGTTCGCGTTGCAGGCGGCGTGCTGGGGTGACCCGGACGCATCGGGGCTGGCGCTCCTGGACGCTCCGCCGGGCGGGGCGATGGCGGCGGCACGGTCGGTGCTGACGGCGATCGGCGCGGTGGACCCGGCGGGGCGGGCCACGGACCGGGGCGTACGGATGGCCCGGCTCGGTCTGCATCCGCGGCTGGCACGCGCCCTGCTGGACGCGGCGCCCGAGGTCGGCGCGGATCGGGCTGCCGAGGTGGTCGCCCTGCTGAGCGAGGAGCCGCCGCGGGAGTACGGCGACGACCTGGCGGCGGCGTGGCGGGCGGCCCGGCGCAGCGGCGACGCGTACGCGGCCCGCTGGCGGGACGAGGTGCGCCGGCTGCGGGCCGGGGGGGGGGGGGGGGGGGGCGCCGC
>NZ_JBEOZU010000170.1:0-9371 GCF_040298185.1 Streptomyces sp. NPDC001634
AGGGCGGCGCGGATGACGCGCTGCTGGGAGGGGCCGTTGGGGGCGGTGAGACCGTTGGAGGCGCCGTCCTGGTTGACCGCGGAGCCCCGTACGACGGCCAGGACCGGGTGGCCCAGGCGGCGGGCGTCCGAGAGGCGCTCGACGAGGAGGGTCGCTACGCCCTCCGCCCAGCCGGTGCCGTCGGCGGCGTCGGCGAACGCCTTGCAGCGCCCGTCCGCCGACAGTCCGCGCTGGCGCGAGAACTCGACGAAGACGCCCGGCGTCGCCATCACCGCCGCGCCGCCCGCGAGCGCCATGTCGGTCTCGCCCTCGCGCAGCGACTGAATGGCCAGGTGCAGGGCGACCAACGACGAGGAACAGGCGGTGTCGAGTGTGACCGCGGGGCCTTCGAGGCCGAGCGTGTACGAGACCCGCCCGGAGGCCACCGCGCCCGCCGTGCCGGTGCTCAGATAGCCCTCCACCTCGGCGGGGGCGTCCTCCATGTCGGTGGCGTAGTCGTGGTACATCACGCCCGAGTACACGCCGACGCGCTTGCCCCGCAGCGTCGTCGGGTCGATGCCCGCGCGCTCGAAGGTCTCCCAGGAGGTCTCAAGGAGGAGCCGCTGCTGCGGGTTCATCGACAGCGCCTCGCGCTGGTTGATGCCGAAGAACGCGGCGTCGAACTCGGTCGCCCCGTCGACGAATCCGCCCTCGCGCACATAGGAGGTGCCGCGTCGCTCGGGGTCGGGGTCGAAGAGCCGCTCCAGGTCCCAGCCGCGGTCCTCGGGGAAGCCGGAGACCGCGTCGCGGCCCTCGTCGACGAGCTGCCACAGCTCGTCGGGCGTGGTCACCCCGCCGGGCAGCCGGCAGGCCATGCCGACGATCGCGATCGGCTCGGTCTTCGCGGCCTCGATGTCGCGCAGGCGTTGGTTGGCCTGCTTCAGGTCGACGAGGGCGCGTTTGAGGTAGTCGCGCAGCTTCTGGTCGTTGGACGTACCGGATGAACTGGTCGTGGTGCTGGGTTCGTTGGACATGGCCGGGTCTGCCCCTTCAAGGCGTCGTCGGTGGGTGGACTGGCTCCGGTGGCGGTTGTCAGGACAGACCCAGTTCGCCGTCCATGAGCTGGAAGATCTCCTCGTCGGTCGCCGCGTCGAGGTCGAGGGAGTCGCCGCCCTCCGTGATGACGGTGGGGGAGGCGCAAGCAGCCGCGCCGAGGCGTCCCGCCAGGTCGAGCAGGCGTGCCCCGATCCGGGCCCGTACGTCCTCGTCCTCGGGCAGGGCCATCAGTGCCCGTTCCAGGGCGTCGAGTTCACCCGGCACCTGTGCGACCGTGTCTCCGGTGACGCCGAGCTCCTCGATGAGGCGGCCTGCCAGTTCCGTGGGCGTCGGGTGGTCGAAGATCAGCGTGGCGGGCAGCCGTACGCCGGTCGCGGTGGCCAGCCGGTTGCGCAGCTCGACCGCGGCGAGGGAATCGAAGCCTGCGTCCTTGAAGGCGGCGTCGGCGCCGATCGCGCGTGCCGTGGCGTGCCCGAGGACGGCGGCGGCCTGTGTGCGCACCAACTCCACGACCCTCTGGACGCGTTCGGCGGGCGGCAGTGCGGCCAGCCGGTCGCCGAGCGATTCCTCGGCGGCCGTCGCGGCACGGGCCGCCTTGCTCTGCACGCGCACCAGCCCCCTGAGCAGCACCGGTACGTCCTCGGCCGTGGCGGCCCGCCTGCGCAGACCGGCCAGGTCGAGGCGCGCCGTCACCAGCGTGGCCTCGGTGGACCTCAGCCCCGCGTCGAGCAGGGAAAGGGCCAGGTCGGTGGGCATCGCGGCGACTCCGGTACGTCGGCCGCGCTCCAGGTCGGCGGCGCTCAGCTCCCCGGTCATGCCGCTCGCCTCCTCCCACAGGCCCCAGGCCAGGGAGACGGCCGGGCTGCCCGTGGCGCGGAAGCGGTGCGCGAGCGCCTCCAGCGAGGTGTTCGCCGCCGCGTAGTTGGCCTGCCCGGGGTTGCCGAGGGTGCCGGCGGCGGACGAGAACAGGACGAAGGCAGTCAGGTCATGGTCCTTCGTCAGCTCGTGCAGTGTTGTGGCGGCGTCCGTCTTCGGTGCCAGGACCGCATCCAGGTGCTGCCGGGTCTGGGCGGTGATGACGCCGTCCCGGACGACACCGGCGGTGTGGATGACCGCGGTGAGCGGGTGGGCCGGGTCGACCCGGTCGAGGACTCCGGCCAGTTGGCCGGGGTCGGCCACGTCCGCCGCGCCGATGGTGACCTGCGCGCCGAGGGCTTGGAGTTCCTCGCTCAGGGCGTCGGCTCCCGGCGCCGCCGGGCCGCGCCGGCTGACCAGCAGCAGATGGCGGATGCCGTGCCGGGTGACCAGATGACGTGCGGTGAGGGCGCCGAGGGTGCCGGTGCCGCCGGTGATCAGGACGGTGCCGTTCGGGTCGAGCGGGCCGGGCCCGTCCTCGGCGCGGGCGCGGGCCAGCCGCGGGACGTTGATCCGTCCCTCGGCCAGGGCGAGTTGCGGCTCGCCGGTTGCCAGGGCGGCGCCCAACAGCGCGCGTCCGCCGTCGTCGGTGTCCACCAGGACCAGCCGGTCCGGGTGCTCGTTCTGCGCGGTGCGCACCAGTCCCCACACCGCCGCCTGGGCCGGGTCGTCCTGTGCGCCCCGGGTCAGTACCACCAGGCGGTTGTCGCCCATTGTGGACGTCAGGTGTGCCTGGACGGCGGCCAGGACGTCACCGGTCATGCTTCGTACGTCCTCGTCGGTACGCCCGGTCAGGTCCAGCACCGGCCAGTCGGCACCGGCGGTCTCCGCGGGCGTGGGTACCGGCTGCCACTCCACCCGGAACAGCGCGTCCCGCAGCATGTCGTCCGTGGCGTCCAGCTGCCGGGGATCGACGGCCCGGAAGGCCAGTGAGCCCACCGTCGCCACAGGCGCGCCCGTGGTGTCCGTGGCCGTCACGGCCACCGCGTCGGAACCGAGCGGGGTGATCCGTACGCGCAGGGCGGTGGCGCCGGTCGCGTGCAGGGTGACCCCGTTCCACGCGAACGGCAGCAGCACGTGCCCGGGTTCGGTCTCGGTGACCGCCCCGAAACTGGTGGCGTGCAGGGCGGCGTCGAGGAGCGCGGGGTGCAGCCCGTAGGCATCCGCGCCCGCGGCGGCCTCGTCGGGCAGCGCGACCTCCGCGTACGTCTCCTCGCCGCGCCGCCACACCTTGCGCAGCCCCTGGAACGTGGGGCCGAAGTCATGCCCGGCGGCGGCCTGACGCTCGTAGAAGCCCTCGATGTCGACGGCCTCGGCGCCCTGCGGCGGCCACGCGGTGAGCGGTGAACCGGCCGACGGTGCCGCCGAGTTGACGTACCCGGTTGCATGGCGTACCCAGTCGGCGTCCCCGCCGGTCCGGGAGTGGATGCTCACCGGACGCCGCCCGGACTCGCCCTCGGCCGCGCCCGCCTGGACCCGCACCTCGACGCCGCCGCGCTCCGGCAGCACCATCGGCGCCTCGAGCACCAGCTCCTCCAGGACTCCGGCGCCGATCCGGTCGCCCGCCTGCACCGCCAGCTCCACCAGCCCGGTGCCGGGTACCAGGACGGTGCCCGACTTGGCGTGATCGGCCAGCCAGCCGTGGGACGCCAGGGACAGCCGGCCCGTCGCCCACACTCCGGCCCCGTCGGGGAGTTCGGCCACCGCTCCGAGCAGCGGGTGCCCGGCCTCCGCGAGCCCGAGCGCCGACACATCGGCGGCGCCCGTGCTCATCTCGGCCCAGTAGCGCTCCCGCTGGAAGGCGTACGTCGGCAGGTCGATGCGCGCCGCGCCGGTTCCGTCGAAGACGGCCGCCAGGTCCGTCGCCGCGCCGCGCACATGCAGCCCGGCAACGGCGGCCAGCAGCGTCGCCTGCTCGGACCGCTCGCGACGCAGGGCGGGCAGGAAGGCCACGCCGTCCTCGCCGTCCAGCGTCTCCCGGGCCATCGCCGTCAGGACGGCGTCGGGCCCGATCTCAAGGAAGTGCCCGGCCCCCCGCTCCCGCACGGACCGCACCGCGTCCGCGAACCGCACCGACTCGCGCACGTGCCGAGCCCAGTAGTCGGCGGTGCCGAGCTCGTCGAGTCCCACACCCGCCCCGGTCAGCGTCGACACGACCGGAATGCGCGGTGCCTCGTAGGAGACGGCGGCGGCCACCGCGCGGAACTCGTCCAGCATCGGCTCCATGCGGGCCGAGTGGAACGCATGGCTGACCCGCAGCCGCTTGGTCTTCCGGCCCGCCGCCGCGAGTGCGTCGGCGACCTCGAGGACCGCGTCCTCGTCGCCCGACACGACCACGGCCTCGGGCCCGTTCACGGCGGCGATCCCGGCGCGCCCGTCCCCGGGCAGCAGCGCGCGCACCTCGTCCTCGCAAGCCCGGACGGCGACCATCGCGCCGCCCTCGGGCAGCGCCTGCATCAGCCGGCCCCGCGCGGCGACCAGCCGCGCGCCGTCGGCGAGCGAGTACACGCCCGCCACATGCGCGGCGGCCAGCTCCCCGATGGAATGCCCGGCCACGAAGCCGGGCCGCAGGCCCCACGACTCGACCAGGCGGTACAGCGCCACCTGCACGGCGAACAGCGCGGACTGTGTGTACACGGTGCGGTGCAGCAGCGCGGCCGTCTCGGTGCCGTCCTCGGCGAACACCACGTCGCGCAGCGGCAGCGGGACGTGCCCGTCCAGCTCCCGGTCCAGTTCCGCGCACGCGGCGTCGAACGCCTCGGCGTACACCGGGTACGCCTCGTACAGCTCGTGGCCCATCCCGGCGCGCTGACTTCCCTGACCGGTGAACAGGAACGCGGTCCGGCCCGGCGCCGGGCCGCCGGCCACGACGGATCCGGGCGCGTCGCCTGCGGCCAGCCCGTCGAGTCCCGCGAGCAGTTCGTCGCGGTCGCCGGCCAGGACGACGGCGCGGTGGTCGAGCGCGGCACGCGATGTCACCAGGGAGTACGCGAGATCGCCGAGGTCCGCGACGCCGCCGCGCACCCAGGCCGCCAGGCGCGCCGCCTGGCCCGCCAGCGCCTCGGGTGTCTTCGCCGACAGGGCGTACGGGAGGAGGCCGGGCGCCCGGGACGGGGCCGCCCCGTCGTCGGACGTGGGCGGATCCTCCGGGGCCTGTTCGATGATGACGTGCGCGTTGGTGCCGCTGACGCCGAAGGAGGACACGGCGGCGCGACGGGGCCGGTCGAGGCCGGGCCAGTCGCGGGCCTCGGTGAGCAGTTCCACGGCGCCCGCGCTCCAGTCGACCTTGGTGGACGGCTGGTCGACGTGCAGTGTCCGGGGCAGCACCCCGCGCCGCATCGCCTGCACCACCTTGATGACGCTGGCTGCGCCCGCCGCGCCCTGTGTGTGCCCGATGTTCGACTTCAACGAGCCGAGCCACACCGGCTGCAGGTCCTCGTCCCGGTCCTTGCCGTAGGTGGCCAGCAGCGCCTGTGCCTCGATCGGGTCGCCGAGCGTGGTACCTGTGCCGTGCGCCTCCACCAGGTCCACTCCGGACGGCGACAGTCCGGCGTCGGCGAGGGCGGCGCGGATGACGCGCTGCTGGGAGGGGCCGTTGGGGGCGGTCAGTCCGTTGGAGGCGCCGTCCTGGTTGACCGCGGAGCCCCGTACGACGGCCAGGACCGGGTGGCCCAGTCGGCGCGCGTCCGACAGGCGCTCGACCAGCAGGAGGGCCGCGCCCTCCGCCCAGCCGGTACCGTCGGCGGCATCCGCGAACGCCTTGCAGCGGCCGTCGGCGGACAGCCCGCGCTGGCGGGAGAACTCCACGAACGCGTCCGGCGTCGTCATCACCGCGACACCGCCGGCCAGCGCCATCGTCGACTCGCCGTTGCGCACCGACTGCGCGGCCAGGTGCAGCGCCACCAGCGACGAGGAGCACGCGGTGTCCACGGTCAGGGCGGGACCCTCAAGCCCGAAGGTGTACGAGATGCGCCCGGAGGCGACGCTGCCGGACGTGCCGGTCAGCCGGTAGCCCTCCAGCTCGCCCGCGCCGTGCTGCAGCCGCAGCGTGTAGTCGCGGTCGTTGACGCCGACGAACACGCCCACGTGCTCCCCGCGCAGCGCCGTCGGGTCGATCCCGGCACGCTCGAACGTCTCCCAGGTGACCTCCAGCAGGAGCCGCTGCTGCGGGTCCATGGCGACGGCCTCGCGCGGCGAGATCCCGAAGAAGCCCGCGTCGAACCGCGTCGCCGTGTCCAGGAACGCCCCGCTCCTGGCGTACGAGGTGCCCAGGTGCTCCGGATCCGGGTCATAGATGCCCTCCAGATCCCAGCCCCGGTCCTCGGGGAAGCCGCCGACCACGTCCACGCCGTCGGCGACGATCCGCCACAGCTCGTCGGGCCCGTCGGCGCCGCCGGGGAACCGGCAGCCCATGGCGACGATGACCACAGGGTCGTCCTCGGCGGCGGCCCCGCGCGCGGCGGTCGATGCCTGCCCGGCGGCGTGCTGTTCCGCATCCACGTCGGTGCCCACCAGATCCGCGAGGAGCTTGCGGGCCAGCACGGCCGGGGTCGGATAGTCGAAGATCAGTGTGGTCGGCAGGGTGAGCCCGGTGCGCTTGCCGACGCGGTTGCGCAGCTCGACCGCGGTCAGCGAGTCGAAGCCCTGGTCCTTGAACGGCCGCGTCTCGCCGATCGCGTCCGACGAGCCGTGCCCGAGCACGGTCGCCGCCTCGGCGCGTACGAGGTCGACGAGGACGTGCTCCCGCTCGGCGGCGGCGAGGGAGGCGAGACGCCCGGCCAGGGAGTTCGAGCCCGCAGGCTCGTCCCGTTCGCTCGACGCGGCGCGCCGCAACGGCCGTACGAGCGAACGCAGCAGCAGCGGCACCGGCTCCGTCGCCGAACGCGCCCGCAGGCCCGCGAGGTCGAGCCGCGCCGCCACGAACGCCGGGTCGCTCGCCCGGATGCCCGCGTCCAGGAGCGCCATGCCCGTGCCGGCCGTGAGCCCCAGCATTCCGTCGCGCCGGTGGCGGCGCAGCGCCGTCTCGTCCAGGTGCGAGGTCATGCCGCTCACATCGGCCCAGTAACCCCAGGCGAGGGAGACGGCGGGGGTTCCTTGGGTGCGGAGGTGGTGGGCGTAGGCGTCGAGTGCGGCGTTGGCGGCGGCGTAGTTGGCCTGTCCGGGGTTGCCGAGGGTGCCGGCGGCGGAGGAGTAGAGGACGAAGGCGGCCAGGTCGTGGTCCTTCGTCAGCTCGTGCAGGACGCGGGCCGCGTCGATCTTCGCCCGGAAACTGGTGTCGAGGCGTTGGGCGGTCTGCGCCGTGATGATGCCGTCGTCGAGGACTCCGGCGGTGTGGATGACGGCGGTGAGGGGGTGGGCCGGGTCGATTGCGGCGAGGGCGTGGGCCAGTTGGCCGTGGTCGGCGGCATCTGCCGCGCTGATCGTGACGTGTGCGCCGAGCGCGGTGAGCTCCTTGCGCAGGCTTTCCGCCCCCGGCGACGCGGGTCCGCGGCGGCTGAGCAGGAGGAGGTGGCGGATGTGGTGGTGGGTGACGAGGTGGTGTGCGGCGAGGGTGCCGAGGGTGCCGGTGCCGCCGGTGATCAGGACGGTGCCGTTGGGGTCGAGGGGGGTGGGGGTGTCGGGGATTTGGGCGCGGGTGAGGCGGGGTATGCGGATGCGGCCGTTGGTGAGGGCGAGTTGGGGTTCGCCTGTGGTGAGGGCGGCGGGTAGGAGGTGGCTGGTGTTGTCGTCGGTGTCGATGAGGGTGATGCGGTCGGGGTGTTCGTTCTGTGCGGTGCGCAGGAGGCCCCAGACGGCTGCCTGGGCCGGGTTGTGGGTGGCGTTGCGGGTGAGGACGACCAGGCGGGTGTCGTCGGGTGGGCTGGTCAGGTGTGCCTGGACGGTTTTGAGTGCGTGGCCGGTGAGGGTTCGTATGTCGTCGTCGGTGCGTGCGGTGAGGTCGAGGACGGGCCAGTCGGTGCCGGTCTGCTCCTGCGGGGTGGGCACCTCCTGCCACTCCACCCGGAACAGCGCGTCCCGCACCTCGTCGGTCTCCGCGATGAGGTCGGAGACGTCCACAGCACGGAACGTCAGCTCGCGCACGCACAGTACGGGCGCCCCCGACGTGTCGGCCGCCGCCACGGACACGGTGTGGTCGCCGTGCGGCGTGATCCGTACGCGGAGCCGCCTGGCCCCCGACGCGTACAGGGAGAACCGGCGCCAGGTGTGCGGCAGCAGCACCTTGCCGTCCTGCCCGGCATCGCCCAGCGGGCCGAACGCGGCGGCCTGCAGGACCGCGTCGAGCAGCAGGGGATGCAGGCCGAAGTCCGCGGCATCAGGCCCCGTCTCCGGCAGTACGGCCTCCGCGTACACCTCGTCGCCGTGCCGCCACAGCTTCGTCAGCCCCTCCGGGAGGCGCTCCGCGGGGACGGGAGCCGCGCCGTGCGGCCGCCGCACCGAGAAG
Organism: Streptomyces sp. NPDC001634; assembly: GCF_040298185.1. Lineage (NCBI taxonomy): Bacteria > Bacillati > Actinomycetota > Actinomycetes > Kitasatosporales > Streptomycetaceae > Streptomyces > Streptomyces sp. NPDC001634. The sequence goes on from NZ_JBEOZU010000170.1 coordinate 8,393, forward strand.
TCGCCGACGAACGCCGGGGGTTGCCACGAGAACCGGCCCACCGCGTGTCGCGTCCACTCCTGGGAGCCGTCGGCGCACGCGTGTACGCTCACCTGCCGGCTGCCGTGCGCCGCGTCGTGCCCGGCATCGGACGCGCCGACCTGGACCCGGATGCGGACCGAGCCCGAGGCCGGCAGCAGCAGCGGCGTCTCCACGACGAACGAGTCGAGAACACCTGCGCCCACCTGGTCCCCGGCGTGCACGGCCATCTCGACCAACGCGGACCCCGGCACGGCGGACGGCCCGCTCTCCGCATCAGCGAGCAGCCAGCCGTGCGTCGTACGGGACAGGCGCCCCGTCGCCAGCACACCACCGGACCCGGGGAGCTCCGCGACCGCCCCGAGGAGCGGATGCTCGTCGGCGGCCAGCCCCAGCGCCCCCGCGTCGGCGCTTCCGGCCGGTCCCTCCAGCCAGTAGCGGGTGCGCTGGAAGGGGTAGGTGGGCAGGTCGACGTGGTGGGGGGTGGTGGCGTCGAAGGTGGGGTGCCAGTTGATGGGGGTGCCGCGGACGTGGAGGGTGGCGAGGGAGGTGAGGAAGCGGGTGGGGGTGTCGTCGTTGCGGCGGAGGGTGCCGGTGGTGACGGCGGGGGTGTCGGCGTGGGTGTCGAGGAGGTCCTGGATGGCCGTGGTCAGGACGGGGTGGGCGCTGATCTCGACGAAGGTGCGGTGGTTGTCGTGGATGAGGGCTTGGATCGATTCTGCGAAGCGGACTTGGTGGCGGAGGTTGTCGTACCAGTAGGTGGCGTTGAGGGGGGTGTTCTCGTCGAGCCAGGCGGCTTTGTACGTCGAATACATGGGGATCTGGGGTGGCTTTGGTTGCAGTCCGTCCAGGAGGTGGGCGAGTTCGGTTTGGATGTGTTCGACGTGGGTGGTGTGGGAGGCGTAGTCGACGGGGATTTTGCGGGCGCGGATGCCTTGTTGGTTTGCGGTTTCGTGGAGGT
>NZ_JBEOZU010000171.1:0-8901 GCF_040298185.1 Streptomyces sp. NPDC001634
CTGACCGGTACCTGGCTGCTCGTCGTCCCCCACGAGCACACCACCACCGACCTCACCACCACCCTCTCCAGCGGTCTGGCCGCCCACGGCGCCGACGTACGCGTACTGGAGCTCATGTCGAGCCACACCGACACCGGGGTCCTGCGGTCAGTGCTGGACGAGGCGTTGGCAGGCTCGGACACCCCGGTCGGCGGTGTGCTTTCGCTGCTCGGGCTGGACGAGAACCCGTTGCCCGGACATCCCGCGCCGGCCACCGGCGCCGCGCTCACGGTGTCCCTCGTGCAGGCCCTCGGGCGCGCCGGAGTGAGCGCGCCCCTGTGGTGTGCCACCCAGGGCGCCGTGGCGGTCGGGGACCAGGAGCCGGTCGCCCGGCCCGCGCAGGCCGCGGTCTGGGGGCTGGGCAGGGTCGCGGCCCTGGAGCTCCCGGAGCGCTGGGGCGGACTCGTGGACCTTCCCGAGCGACTCGGGGGACGGGACGCCGCTGCCCTCTGCGCCGTACTGGCGTCGTACGGCGACAGTGCGGAGGATCAGGTCGCTCTGCGCGCCAACAGCATTTTCGTACGGCGTCTCGTGCCGGCCACTCGGCCGACGCGTACGAACCCGCCTACCGGCCGGTCCTCCAGGCACCCCTGGACTCCGCGCGGCACCGCGGTCGTCACCGGCGGAACCGGTGCGCTCGGTGCACACGTCGCCCGGTGGCTGGCGCGTGGCGGCGCGGACGACATCGTCCTGGTCAGCCGTCGCGGCGCCACCGACGAGACGGGCCTGACGGAGCTGGAGGCCGAGGTCGCCGCCCTGGGCGCCCGACTGACCGTCGCCGCCTGTGATGTGGCCGACCGTGAGGCGCTCGCGGATCTGCTGAACTCCCTGCGCGCGGAGGGCCGACCTGTACGGACCGTGGTGCACGCCGCCGGCGTGGGCACCCTCCGGCCGCTCGCCGACCTCGGCATCGCGGAGTTCACCGAGGTCATGGCGGGCAAGGTCGCCGGGGCACGGCATCTCGCCGAGCTTCTCGACCCGGCCGAGACCGACGCACTGATCTTCTTCTCCTCCATCTCCGGCGTCTGGGGCGTCGCCGACCACGCGGCGTACGCCGCCGCCAACGCCAGCCTGGACGCCCTCGCCGAGCGTGTGCGCCGGACGCACGGGCTGCGGGTGCTCTCGGTGGCCTGGGGGCCCTGGGACGGCGGCGGCATGATCTCCGAGAACATGCGCGACCCGCTGCGCCGCCGTGGCATCCCCGTCATCGCCCCGGAACCGGCGATGGTGGCGCTGCAGGAGGCGCTCGACCACGACGACACGGTCGTGGCCGTTGCGGACGTCGACTGGGCCCGGTTCGTACCGGTCTTCAGCGCCGCACGCCCGGCCCCGCTCATCGCCGACCTGGAGCCGAAGAACGAGCCGACAGCCGTCGGCGCGGCCCGCACGGGGGGACGGGACGGGCACGGTGAGGACGCGGCGGCGTCGACGCTCGCCCAGCGGCTCGGCGCTCTGCCCGCCACCGAACGCGACCGCTTCGTACAGGACCTCGTACGCGCCGAGGCGGCTGCTGTGCTCGGGCATGACTCGGCGGACGCCGTCGACATCGCGTATGCCTTCAAGGAGCTGGGCTTCGACTCGGTGAGCGCCGTCGAGCTGCGCAACCGTCTCACCTCCCGTACGGGACTGAAGATCCCGACGACCGTGGTCTTCGACCACCCCACTCCACTCGCCCTCGCCGCCCACCTTCGCGAACTGGCCCTGGGAGACGGCGCGACACCGCAGGATGACCCGAACTCACGTGCGTTCACGGCCGGTTCACAAGGGGACTCCACCGACGACCCCATCGCCATCGTCGCCATGGGGTGCCGCTACCCGGGCGGCATCGCGTCCCCCGAGGACCTGTGGCGCGTCGTCACCGCGGGGGAGGACGTCATCACCGGCTTCCCCACCGACCGCGGCTGGGACACGGCACGGCTCTACGATCCCGACCCCGACCGGAACGGCACCAGCTACGTCCGGCACGGTGGGTTCCTGCACGATGCAGGTGAGTTCGACGCGTCCTTCTTCGGTATCTCCCCGCGCGAGGCGGCGGCGATGGACCCGCAGCAGCGGCTGCTGCTGGAGACTTCCTGGGAGGCGTTCGAGCGGGCCGGAATCGACCCGAAGACCCTGCGCGGCAGCAGTACGGGCGTCTTCACGGGACTCACCGACCAGAACTACGGCACACTCCTCAGCCGTGGCACCGACGGCACCGAGGGCTATCTCGTCACCGGCGCCTCGACCGCCGTCGCGTCGGGCCGCGTCTCCTATGTCCTCGGCCTGGAAGGGCCCGCGGTGACCGTCGACACGGCGTGCTCGTCGTCGCTGGTCGCACTGCACCTGGCCGTACGGGCCCTGCGCTCCGGCGAGTGCTCGATGGCGCTGGCGGGGGCCGCGATGGTCATGGCCGACCCGGCGCCGTTCGTCGGCTTCAGCCGGCAGCGAGGTCTCGCCCCTGACGGTCGTTGCAAGCCCTTTGCCGAGGCCGCCGACGGATTCTCCCTCGCGGAGGGTGTGGGGGTGGTGTTGCTGGAGCGGTTGTCGGATGCGCAGCGCAACGGTCACCCCGTGCTCGCGGTGGTACGCGGTTCGGCGATCAACCAGGACGGTGCCAGCAACGGCCTCACCGCGCCCAACGGCCCCTCTCAGCAGCGAGTGATCCGCGCCGCCCTCGCCGACGCGCGCCTCACCGGCGGTGACGTGGACGTCGTCGAGGCGCATGGCACGGGAACCCGGCTGGGCGACCCCATCGAGGCACAGGCCCTGCTCGCGACGTACGGGCAGGACCGGCCGGACGACCGGCCGTTGCTCGTCGGCTCGCTCAAGTCGAACATCGGGCACACCCAGACCGCGTCCGGCATGGCGGGCGTGATGAAGATGGTGCTCGCGATGCGCCACGGTCTCGCGCCCGGCACACTGCACGTGGACGCGCCGTCGTCGCATGTCGACTGGTCGGCGGGTGCGGTGTCGCTGCTGACGGAGCCGGTGGAGTGGCCGGAGACGGACGGTCGTCCGCGTCGGGCGGGTGTGTCGTCGTTCGGGATCAGCGGGACGAATGCGCATGTGGTGTTGGAGGAGGGGCCGGGTGTGTCGGGGGGTGAGTCCGTCGTAGAGGGTTCGGCGCCCGTGTTTGCGGCGGGTGGTGTGGTGCCGTGGGTGGTGTCGGGCCGTGGCGGGGATGGTCTTGCCGGTCAGGTGAGCCGGTTGGCAGCCTTCGCGGAGGCGGCCGGCGAGGGTGTGGGGCCGGTGGATGTGGCGTGGTCCCTGGCGTCGACGCGTACGGCGTTTGAGAACCGGGCTGTGGTGTTGGGTGCCGATGTGGGTGAGTTCGGTGCCGGGTTGGGGGCGTTGGCTTCTGGTGAGGTGGCCGGTGCTGGTGTGGTGCGGGGTGCGGTCGCCGGTGGTGGGGACCGGGTGGTGTTTGTGTTCCCGGGTCAGGGGGCGCAGTGGGTTGGTATGGGGCGGGAGTTGTGGGATGTCTCGCCGGTGTTCGCGGCGTCGATGGAGGCCTGTGAAGCCGCCCTTGCTCCTTACGTGGAGTGGTCGCTGAGCGACATCGTCCGTCATGGGGCCGAGCTCGTCGATGTGGATGTGGTGCAGCCGGTGTCGTGGGCGGTGATGGTGTCGCTGGCCGCGGTGTGGCGGGCGTGTGGGGTTGAGCCGTCGGTGGTGGTGGGTCATTCGCAGGGTGAGATTGCTGCTGCGGTGGTGGCGGGTGGTTTGTCGTTGGAGGACGGGGCGCGGGTGGTGGCGTTGCGGTCGAGGGCGATCCGGGTGATCGCCGGCCGTGGCGGCATGGTGTCCCTGCCTCTGCCGCTGGCGGCGGTTGAGGAGCTGCTCGCTGGTTGGGTGGGCCGGATCGATGTTGCGGCGGTCAATGGTCCCGGCTCGGTCGTGGTGGCTGGGGATGCGGATGCGCTGGATGAGCTGATGGCGCACTGCGAGGCGGAGGAGATCCGTGCTCGTCGTATCCCGGTGGATTACGCCTCCCACACCTGGCATGTGGAAGCCATCGAAGACGAACTGGCGGAGGTTCTCGCGCCGGTGGCTCCGCGTTCGGGCCGGGTGCCGTTCTTCTCCACGACCGAGGCCGAGGTCATCGACACGGCGCGGCTGGATGGCGGCTACTGGTATCGCAATCTGCGTCAGCGGGTGCGGTTCGCGGATGCTGTCCAGGGCCTGGTCGATCAGGGTTATGCGGCGTTTGTGGAGGTCAGCTCCCATCCGGTACTGGGCATGGCGGTGCAGGAAGCGGCCCCCGATGCGGTGGTGGTGGGCAGCCTGCGCCGCAACAACGGTGACGCGCACCGCTTCCTGACCTCCCTGGCCGAGGCATGGGTGCGCGGCATCCCGGTCGACTGGACGGCGGTCCTGGCCGGACACGACGCCCGCACCATCGCCCTGCCCACCTACGCCTTCCAGCACCGCCGCTACTGGCTCGACCTCCCCGAACCCGCCCCCCGTGCCGAGTCCGGAGGTCCCACGGTCGACGACGTGGACGCACGCTTCTGGGAGGCGGTCGAACGCGAGGATCTGGAAGCCCTCGCCGAGACAATCGACCTCGCACCGGAGCGGCGCGGGACGCTGCACACTGTGGAGCCGGTGCTGCCCGTACTGGCCGAGTGGCGTCGGCGCAAGCGCGAGAGCGCCACGCTCGACTCCTGGCGCTACACGGTTACATGGCAACCTGCCGGTGCATCGTCGGCCGGTCCGGGCCCGCTGCCGTCGCACTGGCTGGTTGTGGTGCCCGGCACTGACGGTGTCGCAGAGGGCACGGCGCACGAGCTGGTCGAGCGGCTGCGCGGCCACAAGGAGGTCGAGGGAGTCGTCACGGTCGTCTTCGACGTGACTCGGGAGGACCGGGCCTGTCTCGCGGACCGCCTGCGCGAAGCAACCGATGTGGAGGCGCCTCCCGGCGGTGTACTCAACCTGCTGCCGCTCGCCCCCACCACCTCCGGCTCCGATTCCGACCTCCAGCCCTTCGCTGTGCCCGAGGTTGTCACGGCGACCGTCCGGCTCATGCAGGCCCTGAAGGACGCGGAGTTGGAGGCCCCGCTGTGGACGGTCACCCAGGGTGCGGTCACCGTGCCAGGCGTGGCCACGACGCCGACGGACGGTCCCGTTCCCGGGCAGGCGGCCGTCTGGGGCCTCGGGCGGGTCTACGGGCTCGACCACCCTCAGCGGTGGGGCGGCCTCATCGACCTTCCCGCGCTCACGGACGGTCCCGCAGCGGTCGACTCCGCCGCGTCGTCCGTCCCCTCCGCGGCCCCCGCCGCGGAACTCGACGCGCGCATCTGGAACCAGTTCTTCGCGGCGCTGGCCGGCGATGAGGACGAGGACCAGTTCGCCGTACGCCCGGACGGCCTCTACGTACGCCGTATGGTCCGCAAGCTCGTCGACGCCGAGGCGAGCGAGCGCCGTACGGTCCGCTTCTCGGGTACGACGCTCATCACCGGCGGCACCGGAGCACTCGGCGCGCACCTCGCCCGGCGGCTGGCCGCGACCGGCGCCGAGCATCTGCTGCTGATCAGCCGTCAGGGCCCCGTCGCGCCCGGCGCGGCCGAGCTGGAGGCGGAACTGACCGCGCTGGGAGCCCGCGTCACCATCGCCTCATGTGACATCACCGATCGGGAGGCACTGGCCAAGCTGCTGGCCGACGTGCCGGAAGGCGCGCCGGTCAACACCGTGGTGCACGCGGCGGGCACCGAGCCGCCGACCGTCGCGGTCGAGGACCTGGACCTCGACGCCCTGCAGAACGTGATGGGAGCGAAGATCGCGGGTGCCGTCCACCTCGACGCACTGCTCGCGGACCGTCCGCTCGAGGCGTTCGTCCTGTTCTCCTCGGGCGCGGGAGTCTGGGGCGACGGAGGCCACTCCGGGTACGCGGCCGCCAACGCCTACCTCGACGCGTTCGCCGAGTGGCGCCGTAGCCGCGGTCGCGTGGCCACCTCCATCGCGTGGGGTGCCTGGGCGGGCGGTGGCATGGTCCACGAGACCGAGGGCGATCGGCTGCGCCGCTACGGGGTGCCCACCATGGACCCCGAGGTGGCCGTGGGCGCCGTACAGCAGGCCCTTGCGTACGACGAGACGTTCCTCGTCGTCGCCGACGTGATCTGGGACCGGTTCGCGGCGACCTACTCGGCCGCCTGCCGCCGCCGTCTCTTCGACGAGATCCCGGAGGCCAGGCTCATCGACGCCGAACAGGTCCGCTCCGGTGGGGCCGGGGACGGCGCCGACTCCGGGCAGGTACCCGGCCAGGCGCAGCTTTTCGCCGGCAAATTGGCGGGCCTGAGCCGGGCCGAGCAGGAACGAACGGTGCTCCACCTGATCCGTACGCAGGTCGCGGCGGTGCTCGGCCATGAGGGAACCGGTGCGATCAGCCCCGGCCACGCCTTCCGCGATCTCGGGTTCGACTCCCTGACCGCGGTGGAGCTGCGCAATCGGCTGAAGGAGACCACCGGACTCGGCCTTCCCGCCACCCTGGTCTTCGACCATCCGACCCCGGCCGCCCTCGGCGAGCGACTGCTGTCCGAACTGGTCCCGGACACGGAGCCGGCGGGCGGAGGGAATCTCGCGTCGCTGGACGAGCTGGAGGCGGCCGTCGCCGCGCTCGACCCCGCCGACGACGTTTCCCGCACCAGGATCACCACCCGGCTGCAAGCGCTGCTGTGGCGGTTGTCCGACAGCCCGGCGGAGAAGCCGGCGGGCGGCGACTCCGACGACGAACTGCTCGAGGCCGTCTCCGACGACGAGATGTTCGACCTGATCGACAAGGAACTCGGCCTCAACTAGACCGCCGGACGGGCCGGCACTCCCCCCACCGGCCCGTCCGGTCTCCTCCGCTCCCGCCGCACCAGCCTCACCGCAACACCCCGTCCGACCTGCCCGTTGCCAACGCCGTACGGGTGACTCCAAGCCTTCGGGCCTGCTCTAGGGACTGATGACGTTCATGGCTAACGAGGACAAGCTCCGCGACTACCTCAAGATGGTCACCACCGACCTGCGGCAGACCCGCCGACGCCTTCAGGAGGTCGAGGCCCGTCAGCAGGAGCCCATAGCCATCGTCTCGATGAGCTGCCGCTTCCCCGGGAACGCGCACACTCCGGAGGACTTCTGGAAGCTGCTCGTCGGGGGCGTCGACACCGTCTCAGAGCTGCCCGCGGACCGAGGCTGGGACCTGGAGGGCCTGTACCACCCCGATCCCGAGCACCAGGGCACGAGTTACACCCGCTCCGGCTCGTTCCTGTACGACGCGGCCGACTTCGACCCCGCGTTCTTCGGCATCTCCCCGCGTGAGGCGACGATGATGGATCCCCAGCAGCGGCTGCTGCTGGAGACTTCCTGGGAGGCACTGGAGCGGTCCGGCATCGACCCCGGCACCCTGCGCGGCGAGAAGGCGGGCGTCTTCGTCGGCAGCAGTGACCAGGGCTACGGCGCCGCGGCCGCCCAGGCCCGGGACCGCGTCGAGGGCCACATGCTGACGGGCGGGTCCGGTGCGGTGCTGTCCGGCCGGATCGCCTACACCCTCGGTTTCGAGGGACCCGCAGTAACCGTCGACACCATGTGCTCGTCTTCGCTGGTCGCGCTGCACCTCGCCGTCCAGGCCCTGCGTCAGGACGAGTGCCGCCTCGCCCTCGCCACCGGCGCCACCGTCATGGCGACTCCCCGCAACTTCGTGGAGTTCAGCAGGCAGCGGGGGCTTGCGCCGGACGGTCGGTGCAAGCCGTTCGCGGCGGGTGCGGACGGTACGGGCTGGGGCGAGGGTGTGGGTGTGCTGTTGCTGGAGCGTCTGTCGGACGCGCGGCGCAACGGTCATCCCGTGCTGGCGGTGATCCGTGGTTCGGCGGTCAACCAGGACGGTGCGAGCAATGGTCTGACCGCGCCCAACGGGCCGTCGCAGGAACGCGTCATCCGGGCGGCGCTCGCCAATGCCCGGCTGACGCCGGACCTCGTGGACGTCGTCGAGGCGCACGGTACGGGCACGACGCTGGGCGACCCGATCGAGGCCCAGGCCATGATCGCCGCCTACGGCCAGGATCGCGAGCAGCCGCTGCGGATCGGCTCTTTGAAGTCCAACATCGGCCATCTTCAGGCGAGTTCGGGTGTCGCGGGCGTCATCAAGATGGTGCTGGCCATGCACCACGGCGTCCTGCCCAGGCTGCTGAACCTGGACGAGCCGACTCCGCACGTCGACTGGTCCTCCGGCGCTGTCGAACTCCTCACGGAGAACCAGGAGTGGCCCGAGACCGGCCGCCCGCGCCGCGTGGGTGTGTCGTCCTTCGGCGGCAGCGGCACCAACGCCCATGTCGTTCTGGAGCAGGCGCCGGAGCCTGACCCCGAGACGGAGGCACCGCGGGAGACCGACGACAACGCCGCAGCGGTGTTCGCGACCGGGGGAGTGGTGCCGTGGGTGGTGTCCGGCCGTGGAGCGGACGGACTTGCCGGTCAGGCAGGCCGGTTGGCCGCCTTCGCGGAGTCGGTCGGCGAGGACGTACGGCCGGTGGATGTGGCGTGGTCGCTGGCCGCCACGCGGGCGGCCTTCGAGCACCGGGCCGTGGTGCTCGGCGCCGAGTCGAGCGAACTCATCGACAGCCTGGGCGCGTTGACGTCGCAGGGCACGGCTCCGGGAGCCGTGACCGGAAGCTTCGACGTAGTCCCTGACGGTGTGGTGTTTGTGTTCCCGGGTCAGGGGGCGCAGTGGGTTGGTATGGGGCGGGAGTTGTGGGATGCCTCGCCGGTGTTCGCGGCGTCGATGGAGGCCTGTGAAGCCGCCCTGGCTCCTTACGTGGAGTGGTCGCTGAGCGAGATCGTCCGTGGCGGGGCTGAACTCGGTGATGTGGATGTGGTGCAGCCGGTGTCGTGGGCGGTGATGGTGTCGCT
>NZ_JBEOZU010000172.1:0-8684 GCF_040298185.1 Streptomyces sp. NPDC001634
TCCCTTCGGGGGCGGCGCGCCCCCCCCCCCCCACGGCGCGTACCGGGGTGACGGGCGGGCGGGCACCATGAACCCACTGGCCACACCGGCGACCTCCCGGGACCTGGGCGCCCCCTCGCCGGGCGCCCGGTCCGGAGGGGTGCGGAGAGTTGCCCAGCGCGGGGTCCGGCAGCGGGCGGTGCGCCGCCATGACGGCGGGACCGGCCGTGGTCGCGGCGGGCACCGCGGCAGCCGCCGCACCGGCCGTCGTCGTGGCCGTGGACGGCGACGACTGCGCCCCAGGATCGCTCGCTCACCCGTTACCGACCATCCAGCAGGCCGTTACGGACCACCAGTAGGCCGTAGACGCGGCGAAGCCGGGCGACGTCATCGCCATACGCAGGGGCACGTAGGGCACCGTCGCGTACGCAACGGCTTCAGCCTCTGGACCTTCCCCGGCTTCGCGGGCAGCGGCAACGATTTTCGAGCTCGGCGGCGGCAGCCCCGCCCCGGCGCACACGTTGCGCAACTCGATCGTCTTCGGGAACGCGGCGCACGGCATCACCGACGACGACAGCCCGGTCGCCCTGACGCTGACGCGCGGCACGACGTTCCGCCATCGGGGCACGGGCTTCGACATGGACATCTCCGGCGGGCAGGCAACTCACCGGCGGGCCCTGTCCGTCACGGACGGGCGCGCCGTCGCCCTCGGCTCCGCACCGTTTCCAGCGGCAACTCCTGGGACCTGGCGGCACCTGTAACGACGCGTCCGTCCTGCGCACGGACGTGGTCCCGCCGACCGGGGCGCGCGGCGGACGGTTTCCCTCCCGACCGCGCCGGTCTTCCTCGTTCCTCGCAACGGCGTGAAGGCAGGCGCCAGGGTGTGAGCCTCAGGCCCGCGCCCGGCTCTCCAGCCGCAGCTCGACGTCGACCTCCTGATCGCCGGCGACCACGCCCAGCTGGTGCACGACGAACGTCTCATCCAGGGCGCGGCGCAGACGCTCCACCGCCCGGGGCTCGCCCTGCAGCTCGGCCGTCACCGGACCCGACAGGGACGGTGGCGGCGCCGCCCGCCCGGAGGCGCCGGGGGTGGCGGAGATGTCGAACGTCCCGGTCCACATCGTGGGCCGGGACCCCTGGGTCTCGTGTGGTGCCTCGTCGGCGGCGCGGTCCGAGCCGAAACGGCGGCACAGTTCGGCGAACAGGCTCCCGGCGTCCGCCGCCGAGCAGTCGCTCACCACGACCTCGACCTGTGGTGCATGCGATAGGGGCGAGTTCACGGCCGCTCCTCTCCTTCGATGACCGACGCGGGTACCCCACCCCCGAGTCCCCCATGCACGACGGTACGGCCGAAGCGGCGGGCCCGCCTGTCGGGCCGCTGTCCGCGATGTGGGCGGTAAGGCCCCTGGTCAGCACGGTGGGTGAGCTATGTTGAAGGTCCTTGGGACATGAAGGAGGCGGTCCGGTGTCATCGCCGCAGAAGGCACGCGCGCAGGCATCTGCGATCACCGCGGGCAAGACGGCCCCGGAGGCGGGTGCTGCCCCGACGTCCCAGCTCCGCGAGTTGTTCGACGGCCCCCGCCTGTCCCCCGGGCATCGCCGGATCGCCCAGTATCTGATCGAGCACATCACCGAGGCCGCGTTCCTGTCGATCACGGATCTCGCCGAGCGGGTGGGGGTCAGCCAGCCCTCGGTGACCCGTTTCGCCGCGGCCGTCGGCTTCAGCGGTTACCCGGCGCTGCGGGAGAAGCTCCAGTCCATCGCCCTGGGCACCCTGGGCAGCCCGGGCACCCTGGCGGAGCACCGGAGCAACGAGCTGCAGGCGGCCGTGGACGCCGAGATCGAGAACCTGGAGAACCTGCGCCGGGACTTCGCCGATCCGGACGAGGTGATCCGGATCGGACGGGCACTGTCGGAGTCGACGCCGCTGACCGTGATGGGCCTCAGGATCTCCGGCTCGCTCGCCGAGTACTTCGCGTACGGGGCCCGGCGCATCCACCCGGACGTGCGGCTGGTGACACGCGGGGGCACCGTCGCCTACGACGCGCTGCTCCAGTCCCGGGAGGCGGGCGGCACCTGGGTGCTGGCGTTCGGGATGCCGCGGCACGCCCAGGAGAGCCTGACCGCGGTTCGGGTGGCGCGCAGTGCGGGGCTCAAGGTCGCCCTGATCACGGATCTGGGGCTGGGGCCGCTCGCCGACGAGGCCGATGTCGTCTTCGCCACCGGAACCGGCTCGCGCCTGGTCTTCGACTCGTACGCGGCCCCCGGCCTGATGGCCGCGGCCCTTCTGCAGGCCATGACCGACGCCGACCCGGAGCGGACCCAGGCCCGGCTGGAGGAGTACGAGCAGATCGCCGACCAGCACCAGTTCTTCCTCAAGGACTGAGGCCGGTTCCCTCACCCGTTTCCGGCGCCGTCTCTTGCGTGACGCCCTCCGTTCGCCGTCCCAGGCGCCTCACATGACGGGACGAATTCCACCAATTCACCGATGAATTTTTTCATGTTCTTGCGTATCCGCCGGTATATATAAATACTGCTCGTCGGATCGTGACCCGGGACCACCGGGTGACGCCGTACGGACAACCGAGGCCGTCCGCTCCTACCCACGGGCTTCGAGTGTCCGGCCGGGCCCGGCTGCGCGGGCGTCCTTGGCGGCGGCTCCGGCCCTCCCCTAGACCGGAGCCGCCCCCAGAGTTGCCGCAGCACCCTGAGCCGACGTGACCCGGAAGCGAAGATCGATCATGGCCTTGATGACGTACTCGCCGATCAGCTCGGACTGGCCGTGCCAGGTCAAAACACCCGGCAGCTACGACTGGGAGCGATCGGCGGCCAAGTGGCTGCGCGAACTCGTGCCCGCGCGCTACGCCAGCTACCCGGCCCTGATCCGCCACCCGGTCCTGCTCGCCCGGCACGCGCAGATCCAGGTGCAGCACGAGGTGCGGGTCGCCCGCACCGCGCTGCAGACCGCCCGCGCGGAGCTGCCCGGGCTCGGTCTCCCGGAGTCGGTCATCGAGCACACCATCAAGATGTACGCCGCCGAGGTCATGCAGCTCCAGCACATCGCCCGCAGCGTCCGGGCGGTCAGCCAAGCCCTGATGGAGAGCAGCGTGGCACGCGCCGGCCACTGACGGCGGCGCCCACCACCACTGCACTCCCGGCCCATGTGCGGCGTTCGGACGCACACGGGCACTGTCCACCGCGAAGCCGGGCATCCGTAGGAGAGGACGACTCCTACGGATGCCCGGAGCAGCCCATGGACTCCACAAGCCGGACCGTGATCATTTTCATCGCGGCCCTCGCTGCCGCCGTACTCGGCGTGGCGGTCGCCGTGCTGGTGCGGCTGGTCCGCACACGCCGCGACCTGCGCCGCGCCGGACTGCCGACCGGGCCCCGCTGGGTCTTCTGGGGCGCCGTCCTCTACCTGGTGCTGCCGACGGATCTGCTGCCCGATCCCATCTATCTGGACGACATCGGCGTCCTGTTGCTGGCTCTCAGGTCGATGCGCGCCGCCGTACCGGTGCGGGAACCCGGGCGCGGCGGCGGCGCGTTGACCGACTGACGGGCGGCGCGGCGGTTGACCGCCCGCGTCGCGGCAGCGGTACGGACGAGCGGGCGGCGGATGAGCGAGCTGGTTCCCGGGGGCAATCTGCCCCTGCCTGGCGGCACCCTGACGCTCAGGGTGCCGGGGCCCTTCGACGTCTCCGCGATCGTCACGGACTCCGACGGCAAGGTGCGCGGCGACGCGGACTTCGTGTTCTACAACCAGCCGTCCGCGCCCGGCGTCCGCCTGCTCGGCGAGGAACTCACCGTGCATCCACCCGGGCTGCGGGCCGGGGCGGATCGCGTCACCCTGGTCGTCAGCCCCGCTGATCCGTCCTTGCACCTGGGTACTCTGCCCGCCCCGACGCTGCAAGTGACAGGCCCGGACGGCCGCGCCGTCGCCCGCTTCACGCCACCGCATCCCGCGCAGCGGGAGACCGTGCTGCTGCTCGCCGAACTGTACCGGCGGGGCACGGGCTGGAAGCTGCGCGCGCTGGGGCAGGGGTACGCGGACGGACTCGCGGGCGTGGCACGCGACTTCGGGGTGGAGGTGACGGAGGACGCAACTCCGGCACCTCCCACCGCTCCGAAGCCCACGCACGCGCCCTCTCCCGACGGCTTCCTCGCTCTCGTCAACTTTGCGCGGGCCAGGGCCGGTTCCCCTGCCGTGTCACTCGACGCGCGGCTCGCCGCGGCGGCGCACGCGCATGCCGCCGACATGGCCGCCCGCGGCACTCTCGCCACCGAGGGCGCGGACGGCACATCCGTCTACCAGCGGATCACCGCGGGCGGGTACGCCTATCTGACCGTCGGCGAGCACATCGTCTCCGGTCCGCGCACCCCGGCCGAGTTCGTGGAGTACTGCCTCTCCGACGAGCGCTCGCGCCGCACCGTGTGCGAACCGGCGTTCACCCAGACCGGCCTGGCGTACGTCGCCGGGGGCCGCTCGGGCGACCTGTTCTGGACGGCGCTGTGGGCGCGGCCGTTCACCGCTGCCGGACTGGCGCGAACGGCCGACGAGGTGATCGCGCTGACCAACGCCGAGCGAGCCGCGGCCGGTCTGCCGCCGCTCGCCGGGGATCCCCTGCTGACCGCCGCGGCCCAGGCGCACAGCGCTGACATGGTGGCCCGCGCGTTCTACGCGCACACCTCGCCCGACGGCCGTGAGCCCTGGGACCGTGCGGCCGCCGCGGGGTCCCGCCACCGCACGGTGGGCGAGAACATCGCCTGCGGCCAGCGCTCCCCCGCCGAGGTCGTCCGCGGCTGGATGGACAGCCCCGGACACCGGGCCAACATCCTCAAGCCGGCCTTCACCCATATGGGCGTCGGCTTCGCGGGAGGCGGCCGGGCCGGGACGTACTGGACCCAGTTGTTCGGCGGCTGAGACCGTCAACCCACTCATCGAGACTCCCGACTCACTCACCCTCCTCGGCGACTTCACCGCGTCGATGCAACCCGCCCTTCCGTACGACGCGTAGAGATGGTGCCGTCGCCCGTATCCGTGGCGTGGTCCGTGCCGGAACCCGGCACGGGGAGAAGGAAAGTGGGAGAGAACAGCTGATGGTCTCAGCAATGGTGGGCAAGGGTCCGGTGCTCGGCACGGCCCTGCTGTCCCTCCTGGCGGCCCCCGCACACGCCGCCACCCCCGATGCCGCCACCAGGACGGTCACGGCGCGGTCGCTGCCGGCCCCCGACATGACCGGTCTTGACGGCGTACTGCACACGGCACTGTCGAAGGGCGCTCCGGGCGCGATGGCGCGGATCGACGACAACGGCACGGTGTACACGGCGGCCGAGGGTGTCGCCGACAGGTCCACCGGGCGAGCCATCGCCACCACGGACCGCTTCCGGGTCGGCAGCGTCACCAAGAGCTTCTCCGCCGTCGTCCTGCTGCAACTCGTCGACGAGGGCAGGCTGAAACCGGACGCGTCGGTGAACTCGTATCTGCCCGGACTGCTGCCGGACGACCGGATCACGGTCCGGCACGTGATGAGCCACCGCAGCGGGCTGTACGACTACACCAACGACATGTTCGCGCAAACCGTGCCGGGCTTCGAGGCGGTGCGCAACAAGGTCTTCTCCTACCGGGATCTGGTGAAGCTGTCGCTGAAGAAGCCGCTCACCAACGCGCCAGGAGCCGCCTACTCGTACTCGAACACCAACTTTGTGGTCGCGGGCATGCTCATCGAGAAGCTGACGGGGCATTCCGTGCAGACGGAGTACGCGAACCGGATCATCAAGCCGCTGAGGCTGAAGGACACGTTCTACGTGCACCCGGACACCGCGATCCCGGGGCAGCACGCCAACGGCTACCTCACTCCCGACAAGGCCGGTGCGGCGCTCGTGGACTCGACCGAGCAGACCGTGTCCTGGGCGCAGAGTGCGGGCGCGATGATCTCCAGCACCCGTGATCTGGACACGTTCTTCTCGGCACTGGTGAACGGAAAGCTGATCTCCGCCACGCAGTTGACGCAGATGGAACGGTGGACGAAGGTCAACAGCACCCAGGGCTACGGACTCGGACTGCGCCGCCGGGACCTGTCCTGCGGCATCTCGGTAGTGGGTCACACCGGTACCGTCCAGGGGTACTACACCTACTCGTTCACCTCCAAGGACGGCAGTCGCAGCATCACGGCCGTCGCGAACACCTCCAACAACGCGTCCGTGCTCAGCACCATGGCCCGTACGCTCGATTCCGCCTTCTGCGGCAAGCAGACGGCCAAGGCCGCCCTCCGCAGCACGGCTTCGGCCGAGCGCCACGAGGACATCGCGCCGGCCATCACCCGCGACTGATGGTCCGACTGCGGCCGAGGCCCCGGGGAGCAACTGTTCGGCGGCCATGGCTGCATGCTGGAATATCCCTGTCCAAGTCCCCGGGTCTGTGAGGCGGCACGGTGCAGGACTTCTCCAGCAGGCCGGGGGCCGCGTTCGTGGCGGGCGGCACCGGCGGCATCGGCGCGGCGGTCGTACGGATCCTGGCCGGGCGCGGCAGCGACGTGGTGTTCACCCACCGCGCCAACCAGGAGGTGGCGCAGGCCCTGATCGCCGAGGTGAAGGGATACGGATGCCAGGCCATGGCTCTCCGGGTCGATCTCAGTGACGAGTCGGCCACGGCGCGGGCCGTGTCCGGAGCCGCGAAGACGTACGGCGGAATCCACACGCTCGTGTACGCGGCGGGCCCGCACGTGCCGATGGTGCACCTGAGCCGGGTGCCGCCGAGCCAGTACCGCGCCCAACTCGAGGGCGACGCGGTCGCGTTCTTCAACCTGGTCCATCCCGCTCTGCCCCTGCTGCGCGAGACCCGGGGCAGCATCGTCGCCGTCACCACCGTCGCCACCCGTCGGTTCCCGGTCCGTGACGGGCTGTCCTCGGGTGCGAAGGGCGCGGTCGAGGCGGTTGCCCGGGCGCTTGCCGCCGAGGAGGGGCGCTACGGCGTGCGCGTGAACTGTGTCGCGCCCGGCATGCTCAACGACGGCATCGCTGCACGCCTGATCGATTCCGGGGAACTGGACGGAGAGGCCCTTGCCGTCACCCGCCGCAACATTCCGCTGCGCCGGTTCGGCACCGCGACAGACATCGCGGAGGCGGTCGCGTTCCTCGCCTCGGACCGGGCCGGGTTCATCACGGGTCAGGCGCTGGGGGTCGACGGCGGCTACAGCGTCTGAAGCCGCCGCCAGGACACCGAGCCACTACGCGCTCCGGGCGGCCTCGTCTGCCGAGAGCAGCATTCTCGATATCGTGAACACTCTTCTCTCACAGGACCGCGACCGGGGTGACGGGGGAGCCCGTACCGCCCGGAACGTTCAGCGGCGCCACGACGAGCAGGAACGCGTACCGCCCCGCCTCCGCCGTCGCGGCAGAGAGCGCTTCCAGGTCCAGATTGTCCAGCAGCGGCACCCCCATCGCGGTCACGGTGAGCACATGGACCGGCGAGTGCACACCGTCCACGGGTGAGGGCCGTACGTCACTGTCGCCGTCGCCGCCGAGCAGGGCGATGCCGCGCTCGGCCAGCAGCGGGACGGCGTCCACGTGCAACCCCGCACTCGCCGTGTCGGCGTCCCAGGGGCCGAGTTCCCGGCGGCGGCGGGCGTGCCCGGAGCGCAGCAGCACCGCGTCGCCCTCGCCGATCGTCACTTCGAGCGCCTTCTCCGCCGCGACGATGTCCTCCGCGTGCACGGCCCGGCCGGGCTCCAGCCAGCCGACGCCGAGGACGGCAGGGAGGTCGAGGAGGACGCCCGTGGTGACGAGGGGCCCCAGGGCCGCCACCCCGCCGAAACGGGCGCCCGCCGCGTCGATGACCTCGCGTGCCGTCCGGTCGTCGTACAGCTGCCCCCGATAGGCGACGTGGCACAGCGCATCGAGATGGGTGACGCCCTTGCCGTGGTAGTCGACGGCGAGGAAGTCCTTGTGGATGGAGGGTTCCGGGGGCTCCACGTCGCCGAGGTCGGTCATGTGGTGCAGGGCGGGTTTGCGGTTGTCGGGGCCGGGCCGGGTGTTCCAGGGCAGGGCCATCGGGACGACCTTCCCCGACCGAACCCGGGCCGTGGCCCGCCGTACGTGGTCCGGGGTGACACGGTTCCAGGCACCGCGGTCGGCCGGGACCCAGCGGCCCCAGGTGCGGACCGCCTCGAAGAGCGCGTCGAACTCCTGCCGGGAGACGCGGGGCCCGTTGCCGATACCGGCCGACCGGGGAATGGGAGCGTCGGCGGGACTGCTGCTCATCTGCACTCACCGATCCGAGAGCGTCCGTCTCGTGCTCGAAAGTCTAGCCTCGGGCCCCGCGAGGCGGGCTCTCGGACTCCGGCGGGGCCGACTCCGAGGAGACCATGCGGCGCTTCCCCGGCTCGCGGTCGCCGTGGCGAGTACCGTCTGGAGGTCCTGGCCGACGCCGTGCTGCGGGCCGCCCGTCAGTGGGATCTCCGAGGGCTGTTCCGCGTAGTAGGTCGCATCCGCCCGGTCGAGGGCGATGCGAAGCAGACGTACCACTTGCCGTCGATGAATTGACATCCTCCCCCTCTTAAAAGAGGGGGATTCCAACCCGTGTGGGTTGAGGTTCACGGGCGCTCGAAGGGCCGGTGGCCGCCGTCACCCCTCCGGCACCGGCTGTTCGCCGGGGGCGGGGGATCCCGCCCTGTCCTGCCGCGACGTTGTGTGCTGCATTCTCA
>NZ_JBEOZU010000173.1:0-8616 GCF_040298185.1 Streptomyces sp. NPDC001634
GACGCCCACCCCAACCCTGCCGACGAGGTCATCGTCGAGGCGATGATCCAGCTCGCTCACCGATTGGGGCTGACGGTCACCGCCGAGTGCGGCAGCCGCCCGCGCGCGACGAGCCGCAGGGCGTGCAGCGCGGCGGCGCCCCAGCAGGCGGTGGCGGGGTGGGCGGCGGGGTCGCGGCGAGCCCGGGCGAGCAGCGGCAGGGCCTCGGCGACCGGCAGCGACACCGCGGGCACGGTGCCCCTGCGCACCCCGGAGCCGTGCCGGCGTACGACCGTCAGCTCCTGCGTGCCGTCCGACGGCAGCGGTCCGCCCTGCGGGTCCCAGAAGGCGACCCGGCCCTGGCGCGGCAGCTGCGCGGGCAGGAACACGGCGGCCAGCCTCACGGGCACCCCGGCCTCTGCCACCTGGTCCGCCATACGTCCGGTCACCTCCCGCCGCCTCGTCGCATCGGACGTCTTCGACTCTACGGGCGGGGTCTGACAATCGGCTCCGGCGACCGGTCGGGGCCGCCGCGGGCGGGACTGTCAGGGGACCGTGCGCGACACCACGTAGATCGTCGCGTGGTTGGGCCGGAACTTGTTCACGACGATGTCCAGGGTGGGCGCCGGGTTCTTCTGCTCATGGACCATGCCGTACCAGGAGCCGCGTCCCGTGAAGGTCCAGCCGACGACACCCTGGTCGCGCGCGCCGATGGCGAAATCGTCCTTGTTCAGCGCGCCCTGGGTGGCCTTGAGGGTGCTCAGGAACCGGTTCAGGCCGTCGGTGCTGGTGTTGAACTCCACGTACAGACGGCTGGTCTTCCAGTTGTTCGTCTCGTAGTACGCCACGCCCGTGGCGTCCATCGGGATCCACACCTGGTAAAGGCGACGCTGCACACGCGAGGGCCAGCCCGGGAGGAGGCCGGTCGCCGAGTACTTCGCCTCCTTGTCCCTGCCGCTGCTGCGGCTCTGGTCGGCAGAGATGATCAGGTAACCGGCGGGGACGCCGATGAGCAGCACGATGATCAGCAGGGTCAGCGCCCGGCGGCGGATCATGTGCCCCCGGTCCTCCGGAGGCCGCGAGGGCTCGTCGGGCGGCGACGACTGGCGGGGTATCGAGGCGGCGGCCGTCACAGCGACCTCTTGGCGGTGCGGCGGGCCTCCGCGTACCGCTCGTAGCGCTCGTACCGCTCCACTCGGCGACGGTTGGCGCGCCGGAAGCGGCGGGCGACGAGCCGGGCGAGGTCGGCGGCCCCGACCATGCCGGCCTCGGGGCCGAGCTGGGCGCGGGTGATGCGGGCCTCGGGGCGGTAGCCGCGGCCGGTGAGGTGGCGCTTGAAGGCGTCCCGTGCGGGGCCGATCAGCAGGTCGTCGGCCGCGCTGACGCCACCGCCGATCACGAAGCAGGACGGGTCCAGGGCGGCCGCGAGGTTCGCGATGCCGACCCCGAGCCACTGGCCGATGTCCTGGAGCAGCTCGATGCACATCGCGTCGCCCTCGCGGGCCAGCTCGGTGATCATCGGGCCGGTGATGTCGGAGATGTTGCCCTTGACGTGCTCGATGATCCCGTACGCCACCGGAGAGTCTGCGGCCGCCAGCTCCTTGGCCTCGCGGACCAGGGCGTTGCCCGAGCTGTACTGCTCCCAGCAGCCGCGGTTGCCGCACGGGCAGCGGTGGCCGCCGGGCACGACCTGCATATGGCCGAACTCGCCCGCGACACCGAACTTGCCGCGCTTGACCTGGCCGTCCTCCAGGATGGCACCGCCGATGCCGGTACCGAGGGTGATCATCACGAGGTGGTCCTCGTCACGGCCGGCGCCGAAGCGCCACTCGGCCCAGGCGGCGGCGTTGGCGTCGTTGTCGACCAGGACGGGAACGGCGAGCCGCCCGGCGAGGCGGTCGCGCAGGGGCTCGTTGCGCCAGGACAGGTGGGGAGCGAACAGCACACGGTTGCGGTCCGCGTCCACCCAGCCGGCCGCGCCGATGCCGACGGCGTGCACGTCGTGCCGGTCGGAGAGGTCCAGGACCAGCTCGACGATGGTGTCCTCGACGACCTTCGGGCTCTTGGACTTGTCGGGCGTCTCGGTGCGGAGCTTCTCCAGGATGTTGCCGTCGGCGTCGACGACGCCCGCCATCACCTTGGTGCCGCCGATGTCGATGCCGACCGTGGGAACGCGCGGCGCCGTCAGGTGGGAACGGCGCTCGCGCGTGCCGACGGTCCGCAGGACGGTGGCCCGGGCGGAGCCGCGGTGGGTGAAGTCGCGGTAGGTGCTCATCGGGGCCGATTCTGCCTCACGCTGCCACTGGGCTGCACCGCGGAGCCCCTTTGCTCCGCTCGGGGCCCAGGAAAACGCGGGTCGCCTGGAGGCTGCGGGTCCGTCGTTGCCTGTCGCTCCCCCAGGTTCTGGGCTTCGCTCGAACAGGGGTACCCCATCGCGGCGGAGCCTCATGTCGATTCCGCCCCGCGCCCCTGCCGGGGCGCGGTTCTCGAGCTCGTGCCACACATCACCATCACCTGAATGAGTGATCATCGCAAAGGGCCTACGAGTGCCCTTCCCGCGAGACGCACGCTCAAGGGCGTACCAGCAGCTGGAACTCGAAGGAATAGCGTGAGGCGCGGTAGGTGTGGGTGCCGAATTCCACGGCGCGGCCCGTGTCGTCGAACGTGGTGCGCTGCATGGTGAGCAGCGGCGAACCCTCGGGTTCGCCGAGCCGTTCTCCCTCGACCGGCGTGGCGGCGCGGGCCCCGATGGACTGCCGGGCGCTGTGCAGCGTGATGCCGGCGGCGCGCATCAGACGGTAGAGGCCGGTCGCCTCCAGCTGCTCGCTCTCGAGGTCGAGCAGTCCGGTCGGCAGGTAGTTGCACAGGTACGCCATCGGCTCGCCGTGGGCGAGGCGCAGCCGCTCGATACGGTGCACCTCCTCGCCCTCGGGCACGCCGAGTGCGGCGGCGACCTCGGCGGAGGCGGGCACGAAGGTGTTGACGAGCACCCGGGTCGCGGGGCGCTGCCCGGCCGCCTCAAGGTCGTCGTACAGGCTGCTGAGCTCCAGCGGGCGCTTGACCTGGCTGTGCACGACCTGGGTGCCGACGCCGCGGCGGCGCACGAGCAGGCCTTTGTCGACGAGGGACTGGATGGCCTGGCGGACGGTGGGCCGGGACAGGCCGAGCCGTGCGGCCAGCTCGATCTCGTTGCCCAGCAGACTGCCCGGCGTCAGCTCTCCGTGCTCTATCGCCGCCTCCAGCTGCTGGGACAGCTGGAAGTAGAGCGGCACCGGGCTGCTCCGGTCGACGCTGAGGTCGAGCGAGACGGTGGGGTCCACATCTGGTTTCGGCACGGGCGAAGCGTAGCTCCGGTGCCTGTTGACGGGAAGTTGTGTAGTCCGATTGTCCGGACAAACCATTGACATGGTGGGGGGTGCGCCCTCACGTTGTTCCCATGCGCATCGGACTCATCGGAGCGGGACGTATCGGGACGTTCCACGCGACCACGCTCAGCCGCCACCGCGAGGTCGGCTCGCTCATCATCACGGACGTCGACACGGCCCGGGCCCATGCGCTCGCGGACCGTCTGGGCGAGACGGCGGCGCCCGGCGCGGACGAGATCTTCACCTGGGGCGTGGACGCCGTGGTCATCACGGCGGCCACCGCCGCCCACGCCGAACTGATCGGTCGGGCAGCACGCTCCGGGCTTCCGGTGTTCTGCGAGAAGCCCATCGCGGTCGACCTGCAGGGCACACTGGCCGCGCTCGCAGAGGTCGACGCCGCCGGAACGGTCCTGCAGATGGGCTTCCAGCGCCGCTTCGACACGGGCTATGCGACCGCGCGGGAGGCCGTGCGCTCGGGCAGGCTCGGACGTCTGCACACGGTCCGTGCGATGACGGCCGACCAGCTCAGGCGCTGCTCACTCCTCGCGGCTGCCCGCGGCGACCTGGGCGAGGGTGCGTCCGCTGCGTACCGAGCGGGCGCGGCGGGGGTCCGGTGTCCCGTGACCGCCGGAACGGGCATGGCCCGCCTTCACCAACAGCCAGGCCTCGTCCTCTCCGTCGTCCTTCCCGCCGCGGAACCGGGTGAGTGCGTACTCACCGTGCAGCTTCGACCCGTCGAGCCGGAACGTGGCGTGCCCGCGCTCCAGCGCCTCCTCGAAGGGAACGGGCCGTCCGTGACGGTCGTGGCTCAGCGGCCGGTAGGTACCGCGATCCCAGACGATCACGGTGCCGCCCCCGTACTCACCCTCCGGAATGACGCCCTCGAAGTCCTCGTACTCCAGCGGATGGTCCTCGGTGGGTACGGCGAGCCGCTTGTCCCCGGGATCGGTGGACGGTCCCTTGGGGACGGACCAGGACTTCAGTACGTCGCCGGCCTGGAGCCTGAAGTCGAAGTGCAGGGTGCCCGCGTCGTGGATCTGCACGACGAAACGGGGCTCCGTGCCCAACGACGCCCCAGTGCCCCGAGGCTCGTCGGTCCGGCCGAAGTCACGTTTGACGCGATACTCCCGCAGCCGATCGGTGCCACCCACGTCCGGCTCCTTCCTCCCGCGGGGATGCCTTCTCGTGGGGCCGAGTACCCAGTCGACTGCCGGGACCACGTGCGGGGCGGGAGCGAGTACGCTCCGAGGCATGCGGATCTCCGTTTCCTCGGACATGGACGAACCCGTGGCGCGCAGCCTGGTCGGAGAGCTACGCAACCGCGGCCATGAGGTGCTGACGCACGGGGCGCTGAATCCCGGGGCCGACGCCCAGTGGGCGGTGTGCTCCGAGGCGGCGGCCCGTGAGGTCGCCGAGGGGACGGCGGACCAGGCGATCGTGTGCTGCTGGACCGGCACGGGGGCGTCGATCGCCGCGAACAAGGTGCCGGGGGTACGGGCTGCCCTGTGCACGGACGCGTACACGGCGGACGGTGCACGACGATGGAACGACGCCAACGTGCTGGCGCTCAGTCTGCGGCTGACGTCCGAGCCGCTGCTCAAGGAGATCCTCGACGCCTGGTTCACCGCCGAGGCCAGTGCGGACGCCGAGGACCGCGAGAACGTGGCCCATGTCGCACGGCTCGATCTCGGCGGGAGCGTTCCGTAGCCGACCGTCCGCCCTGTGCCGTACCGCCGTTCAGCGGCCCCCCACCAACTCGGCGACCGGCTCCAGAACTTCATCGATGGCTGCCTCCGCCGGGGTCCGGCCCTGGTTGCGCACGCTCCACAGCCACAGCACGTCGCGGCCGAACGACCAGACCAGGGAGGCCAGCGCGAACGCGACGATCCCCGCGGTCGCCGCGTACGGCAGAAGACCCGACCCGGCCACCAGCAGCGCGACGCCCTGCAATGCTGCCACCGTCTTGCGCGCCATGCTCGGCGGCAGCTCACCGTTGAGCCACGGCATCACCTTGGCCGCCGCCACGAACACATACCGCATCCCGCCGGTCAGCAGCACCCACGGGCCGAGCGACATCGACACGTACACGCTCAGCACCAGAATCAGGAACGCGTCGACCTCCATGTCGAAGCGCGCGCCCAGTGCGGTCGACGTCCCCGTGCGGCGGGCCACCTTGCCGTCCACACCGTCCAGGATCAGCGCCACCGCCGTCAGACCCACGAACACCGTCACCGGCGGTGAGCTCTCGAACGAGTCCGCGACCAGCGCCGTGACCCCGCCCACCAGGATCGCCCGGCCCAGCGTTACCCGGTTGGCCGGGCCGAAGGACCGTAGGCGGGAGCGGAGCACGGCGCGGGTGAGTACGGCCCAGGTGGCGAGCGCGAACGCCAGGCCTGTCAGCCAGCCGGCCGGGCCCATGCCGATCGCTGTGCCCATCAAGGCCAGCAGCAGCACCTGCACGCCCGCTCCGACGGTCGTCTCCTGCTGCAAGAGCCTCGCCTCGTATGTGTGGTTCAGGGCCACCGCTCACCCTCCGGCCAAGTGACAGATTCGATCTTCGCCGCGTACCTTGTGCGCGACTTCTCGTAGCTGCGTACGTGAAGAATCGGCCGATCGTTCAGGAGGACGCACATGGACCTCACAGCACGCGCCTTCTGGCTGCGTTCGCCCGGGCACGGAGACATCCGTGATCTGACACTGCCGGAGCCCGGCGACGGCGAGGTTCTCGTGCGCGCACTGTACTCGGGTGTCAGCCGCGGCACCGAGACCCTCGTCTTCCGCGGCGGCGTGCCCGAGAGTCAGCATGCCGCCATGCGTGCCCCCTTCCAGGAGGGCGATTTCCCGGCACCCGTGAAATACGGCTATCTGAGTGTCGGACGGGTGGAGGAGGGGCCGGCCGAGCTGGTCGGGCGAAATGTGTTCTGCCTGTATCCGCATCAGAACCGCTACGTCGTCCCCGCCTCCGCCGTCACCGTCGTGCCCGACTCCGTGCCCGCCGGGCGCGCCATCCTCGCCGGCACCGTCGAGACCGCCGTCAATGCCGTGTGGGACGCCGGTCCGCTCGTCGGGGACCGGATCGCCGTCGTCGGCGGCGGCATGGTGGGGTGTTCCGTCGCCGCACTCCTCGCCCGCCACCCGGGTGTTCGCGTCCAGCTCGTCGACGCCGATCCCGGGCGCGCCGAAACCGCCCGCGCGCTCGGCGTGGACTTTGCCCTGCCCGAGGACGCCCTCGGGGAATGCGATCTCGTCGTCCATGCCAGCGCCAGCGAACAGGGACTCGTACGGTCCCTGGAACTGCTCGCCGATGAGGGCACCGTCGTCGAACTCAGCTGGTACGGCGACCGGCACGTCACCCTGCCACTCGGCGAGGCCTTTCACTCGCGCCGCCTCACCCTCCGCAGCAGCCAGGTCGGCACCGTCTCGCCGCGCGCCCGCGCGGGGCGCACCTACGCCGACCGGCTCGCCCTCGCCCTCGAGTTGCTCGCCGACCCCGCCTTCGACGCGCTCATCACCGGCGAGTCCGCCTTCGAAGACCTCCCCGACGTGCTGCCACGCCTTGCAAGTGGTGAGCTCAAGGGGTTGTGCCACCGAGTCAGTTACGCCACCGACTGAGCCCTGCCGCCCGAGTTGTCCGGTCTCTGGGGAAACCCCCAAGGAATTCCCAAGGAACATCGAAACAAGGAGAACGGGCAGCTGAACAACGGGGAGGGGGCAGCCGTACTACACGGCATACCCCGGCAGGGGATCAGACGTACCGCACCTGGAGGGTCGTCCGTTGTTCAGCATCACCGTCCGCGATCACCTGATGATCGCCCACAGCTTCCGCGGCGAGGTCTTCGGACCCGCGCAGCGCCTGCACGGAGCGACGTTCCTCGTGGACGCCACGTTCCGCCGCGCCGAGCTGGACGACGACAACATCGTCGTCGACATCGGACTGGCCACGCAGGAGCTCGGCGCCGTGGTGAGCGAGCTCAACTACCGCAACCTCGACAACGAACCGGACTTCGCGAACACCAACACCTCGACGGAGTTCCTGGCCAAGGTGATCGCCGACCGCCTCGCCGAGCGGATCCACAAGGGAGCGCTGGGTGAGAGCGCCCGTGGGATCGCCGGCATCACCGTCACGCTGCACGAGTCGCACATCGCCTGGGCGAGTTACGAGCGTGCCCTGTGACCGACACGACCATCGACCGCGTGTCCCGTGACACCGCCGACCGGACCGCCGGGCAGAAAGCCGCAGACCGGACGTCCCTCAACTACGTCCCCGTGCAGAACGCGGCCCTGAGGAACGCCGACATCATCCCCATGTCCCTGCGCACCGTGCACTTCGTCATGCCGGGCGGCATCGACGACCTGACCGCCCCCAGCGGCGGCAACGCCTACGACCGCCGCATCTGCCTCGACCTGCCCGGCTTCGGCTGGCAGGTCGCCAAGCACACCGTCGACGGCTCCTGGCCCCGGCCGGATGCGGAGGCCCGTGCAGAACTGGCCCGTATGCTGCGGGAACTGCCCGACGGCACGGTCGTCCTGCTCGACGGCATTGTCGCCTGCGGCGTCCCCGAGATCGTCGTGCCCGAGGCCGAACGGCTGTGCCTCGCCGTCCTCGTGCACCTGCCGCTCGGCGACGAGACGGGCCTCGACCCGCAGACGGCGGCCGAACTCGACGCCAAGGAACGCGCCACGCTGCGGGCCGTGCCCGCCGTCGTCGCCACCAGCGACTGGGCCGTGCGCCGGCTCGTCTCCCACCACGGCCTCGCCCCCGAGCGCGTCCATGTCGCCGCCCCCGGCGCCGACATCGCGCCCCTCGCCCCGGGCACCGACGGCGTCTCGCGGCTGGTGTGCGTCGCCGCGGTCACCCCGCGCAAGGGGCAGCACCGGCTGATCGAGGCCCTCGCCACCGTCAAGGACCTGCCGTGGACCTGCGTCTGCGTCGGCGGTCTCGGCCACGACCCCGCATACGTCGCGCGTCTGCGCGCCCTCATCGATGAACACGGCCTCGGCGACCGGCTGCATCTGGCCGGACCCCAGTCCGGCGCCGAACTGGACGCCAGCTACGCATCCGCCGACCTCATGGTCCTCACCTCGTACGCCGAGACGTACGGCATGGCCGTCACCGAGGCCCTCGCCCGCGGCATCCCGGTCCTCGCCACCGACGTCGGCGGCCTGCCGGAGGCGGTCGGGCGCGCGCCCGACGGCGGGGTGCCCGGCATCCTCGTACCGCCGGAGGACCCCGCCGCGCTCGCCGCGGAACTGCGCGGCTGGTTCGGTGGGG
>NZ_JBEOZU010000174.1:0-8535 GCF_040298185.1 Streptomyces sp. NPDC001634
GGCGGCCTCGGCGAGGGGCAGGGCGGCGGCGTACTGCGCGTGCAGGCGCCGCTCGGCGGAGGAGGAGGCATACCGGCGCAGCCGGGGCCCGGCGAGGGCGTCCTGGGCGTGGTCCAGGGCGGCGGTGAGGGCGGCGCGGCGGGCCGTGGCGTGCGGGGTTCCGGCGGCGGCGAGGAGGTCGGCGACGGCGTCGTACACCCCGGCGACGGCCTCGCGTTCCCCGTCGAAGCGGTAGTCCCCGGCGGTCGCTCCGGGCGTCGGCAGCACGAGCCGCAGCGCGAGCAGCCAGCCGGCACCGCCGAGGTACATGAGGGCACGCTGCCACCCGGGTTCGGGCAGCGGCATCCCGGCGCCGATGGCGGAGGCGACGAGCAGTTGCGTACCGGCCCCGGAGGCGATGGGTCCGACGGCGCTGACCGCCCCGGCGACGAGACCGAGGCCGGTGAGCAGGAGGGTGAGAAGTACGGCGCCGGTGTGCTGCCCGGCGTACGTCCCGACGAGCAGTCCGGCCGCCCCCGCGAGGGCAGGCACCCCGAGCCGCTTCACGGAGGACCGCCGACTCCCGGGCCGGTCGTTGATCCCGGCCAGCATGGCACCGAGCGCGGCGACGACACCGACCGACGTGCGTCCGGCGAGGACGGCGGCGAACAGCAGGGGCCCGGCGGCGAGGGCCCCGCGGACGACGGCACTCCAGGGCACGGGCCCGCGCTGGGTGCGCAGGGCGTGGGCGAGCCAGGGCGGCAGGGTGAGCACGGGACGCGACACGGGGCTCCTGTCCGGACGAGGGCGGGGTGCGCCTTCGGGCGACGGTGGCCGGGGCTTGGGTTTGCGGCTGTGGGCCGTGGTGCCCACGGTAGATCGCGTCTTTGGAACGGATGGGACGTATACGTTTCCGGGGTGTGAAAGGACGGGCGGATCCCGCGTTCTTTATGAACGCAATCGCGAGCGGACCAGGAACAGGAGCGGGCCCGAGGGCGTAGCCGGCCCCCGGGCCCTGGAAATGCCGCCCATATGGGCACGCCGGCACGCTTGAGGACCCAGGTCAGTCGTTATGTCGCCGCGTCCTGCCTTTGGACCATCGCGCATCGAGCTGCGCGAGCTGGACTTGAACCAGCACTTCGACGTCCCGGGGCCTGGGCCCGGTCGATCCGGCGATCGGCGGCGAATGCTGAGTCTGGAGCGAGAGTCTGAGATTGATCGCGGTCTGCCTCTGCCGAATTGGGCTACCGCGGCAAGGGGTTGTGCCGCGGGGAGGATTCGAACCTCCACTGGAACCGCGCAGTCACGACAAGCTTCAGCTTCAGCTTGCGCTCCTCGCGCACCCCGGCCGTCGTGCGTTGTGGCCGGGGAGTTCTTGAGGCTACCCGAACAGGTAGCCGAAGACGGCGTCCCCGACGCGCTGGTCGACGACATCCACGCCGTTCGCCTCCTCACGGGCGAACTTGACGGCCTGCTGCAGCTTCTCGACGCGGTCGAGGAGTTCATTGACCCGTCGCGCGGGCAGGGCGCCGGAGAACTTCACGGTCGTCCAGTACCCGACGGGCACGTCCTCGTAGTACACCTCGACCTGGGCCGGGTGCTTGTCGGTGGCCTCGGCCTTCACATGGTTCCGGGGCACCTTCTTGGTACGCAGCGTCCGTACCGGCTCCGTCTTCCACGCGTCGGTGGACGGGTCCTGCACCCAGGACTCGGATGCGTCGAGGACAGGCAGCTTGCGGACGAAGGTGTTGAGGTCGACGAGCTGCTTCTCCAGGAAGAGCAGATACGCCACAGGGACGTCGGCGACGAGCACGCGTCCGTCCACCTTCACGTCCGCCCTGGCGGTGCAGTTGGCCCAGTCCTTGGTGGCGGTCACATCGAACAGCCGCGTGAGAGTCGCCGCGGTCTGCCGCAGCACGTCCTCGGCCTGCACCTGGACCCGCGTGGACTCGGGCGGCAACTGCTCGCCCTCTTCGTCCTTCGGCTGGTACGTCCGCGAGATACCGGCCAGCAGCGCCGGTTTCTGCAGACCGTGGTGAGCAGCCGTCAGGTCCTGATGGGACTTGGACTTGATGCCCTTTTCGACAGCGATGATCTGATTGAGTTTCGCCACGCCGCAGAAGGTAGCAGCGAAAAGCCTGTCATTTCGAAGGATTATCGGGCGGTGGATTCACTTGCCGAGGAGAGGACGTTCCCAAAGAGTTCCCCGGCCGACTCGACTGCCTCCGCGAGCCCGTCCGGGTCGGCCTTCAGCCCCGCCACGATCCCGTCGACGCTCCTCAGCCCCGCCCGCTCCAGCAACCTTTTCTCGTTCGTCACCCACTCCCCGCGTGCCGCCAGTACGGCATGCCCGGTCTGCACGGCGGCGGTGGCGAGGGCACCTGCGACCTCCGTGAGACGCCCCTTGGGCGCGTGGTTGGCCTTCGCGTACGCGAGGGTGGCGCGGGCGGTTCCGTACCAGCGCTCGGAGGCTGAGGCACGCAGCTTCTGCGGGTATGTGTCCGGGCGCGGGAGTGTGCCCCGCAGCACGCGGTTGACGGCCAGCTCCGCCACCACCAAGTAGCTGGGGATGCCCGCGAGATGGAAGAGCAGGGGCTCGACGCGGAAGCGGCCGTCCTCGGCCTCCGCCATCTCGTGTTCCACGACGTCGAGATCGCGGTAGTGGACGTCGACGCGGCGGCCCTCAACGGTCAGCCAGGCGCCTCCGTTGAAGACTCCGCCGCCCCAGCCGCCGATCTCGGAGATCTCGCCGGGCCAGCCGACAGCACGGAGGTCGGCCGGGTCGAAGGTGCCCCGGTAATAGATCGCGAGGTCCCAGTCGCTGTCCGGGCCGTGCGTGCCCTCCGCACGGGAGCCGCCGAGGGCGACGGCCCGGACCGCGGGGAGGGCGGCCAGGCGGTGGGCCACCTCGTCGAGGAACGCCTCGTCGCCATTGGTCACCCGTGGGTGTCCATCCTGCCCACCGTGCCCGCCTGGATGACCGTGTGGTTGTACACGCCACCGCTGATGGTGTTGTTGTTGACGGTCCCACCGGCCGTGGCGCCCGGGCTCGGCGCCAACTCGTCCAGCAGTGACCTGAGTTCGGCGACGGCCTCCGGGTCGTTGCGCAGTGTGCGGCGCAGCCGGCTGCGCCACTCGTCCTGGATGTCGGACGCGGTCTCCTCGTCGCCCGCGTCCCGTGCGGCGACGAGATCGGCGCGGGAACGCTCCAGCTCTCCCTGTACGACCTCCTCGTCACCGCCCCGCCGACGTGCGAGGAAGGCGGTGACCCGGTCCCGCACCTGCGCCCATCCGTCGGTCACCATCTGCGTCACCAACGCGGTCGCTCCCGCCACCGCCAGCTCCGTCAACTCGTCCACTGGGCCCCCTTCGTCACAGGTACGGACACCTACCGTAGCCCGTCGGCGACCGTACGTGCGCCGGGATGGCGAAGTGGTCCCTGGACCGTCGGTGCGGGGCCACAAAATGGGGTGCGGTCGCCGTCCCGAGCCCGCATGATCGGCGGGTTGCCGTTCGGCCGACGCCGGGCCGGCCCTTCAGTCCTTCGCCGGGAGGCACCTTGCTGAAGCGCGTCACCGTTCCCACCCTCTTCCCGCCGCCCGTCTACGCCCACGCCTCCGTCGTGGAGGCGGGGACCCGGCTCGCGTTCCTCGCCGGGTCCGTGCCGCTCGACGCCGACGGGAAGCTCGTCGGTGCGGGCGACCCCGTACGGCAGGCCCAGCAGGTGCTCGCCAATCTCGGCGAGCAGCTGCGCGCGGTCGGCAGCGACATGGCGCATGTCGTGTCGACGGACGTGTACGTGGTGAGCAGTGAACCGGCGGTGCTCTCCGCGGTCTGGGACGTCGTCGAGGCGTCGGGGCTCAGCACCGGGCCGCACTCGTCGACGCTCATCGGCGTGGCCTGCCTCGGGTACACCGGGCAGCTCGTGGAGATCACCGCGACGGCCGTCGTTCCCCCGGCCCCCGAGGACGTCTAGCGCTCTCGCGAGCCGCCGCCCCGACCCCACTCCCTCCGTTTGGGCAGCGGCTTCGCCCAGCTGCCTGCTCTGCTTGTCGTCAGGCTCAGTGACACCAGCGACTCGGCGAGCTTCACCGCCGCGGCGACCCCGTCGACGACGGGCAGCCCCAGTTTCTCGCCCACCGCCCGTTGCAGCCCGGTCATCCCGGCGCAGCCCAGCACCAGGACCTCGGCACCGGCCTCCCGGGCCCGCTCGGCCGCGGTCACGAAGGCCTCCTCGGTGCGGGCCGTGTCGCCGAGTTCGAGGACGCCGAGGCCGGTGCCGACGACGGCCGCGCAGTTCTGCAGGACCCCCGCCGTGTGGAGGCTGTCCTCGATCTGGCCGCGGGAGCGCTCCAGCGTGGTGACGACGCCGTACCGCCGTCCCAGCAGACATGCCAGATGCGCCGCCGCCTCGGTGATGTCGACGACCGGCACGTCCAGCATCTCCCGCGCGCCCTCGCGGCCGTGCTCGCCGAACCCGGCCATGACGACGGCGTCGTACCGGCCCTCGTAGGTGCGTAGCGCGTCGAGGACGGCGGCGGCCGAGAGGTAGCTGTCGAGCCAGCCCTCCGCCGATTCGGGCCCCCACGCCGGGGTCAGTCCGGTCACGGTGGTGCCCGGGCCGGCGGCGGCCCGGGCACCTCGTACGATCTCCTCGGTCATCTCCTGCGTGGTGTTGCAGTTGGTGACGACGATCCGCACGCTCAGCCCTCCACGACGGCCACGGCCGGAGCGGGCTCGGCAGCGGCACGCTCGGAGCGGCACAGGACGGCGTACAGGACGGCGGAGAGCGCCGTGCCGATGAACCACGAGTACGGGGCCACCGCGCTGAAGTCCTTGACCAGTGCGAGCACCGCCGCGACCGCCGCCGAGGGCAGAAACGCCCACAGGGCCTTGGGGTTGACGCCCTTGCGGTAGTAGTAGCGGGATCCGGGCTCGGCGTTGAAGAGCTGGTCGACGTCGATGCGGCCGCGCTTGACCCAGTAGTAGTCGAGCATGATCACTCCGAAGAGCGGGCCCAGGAAGGCGCCGAGCCCGCCGAGGAAGTAGTTGACGACGGTGGGGTTGGAGAAGAGGTTCCAGGGGGTGACGACCAGCGCGGCGACCGTGCTGATCATTCCGCCGACCCTGAAGTTGATCTTCTGTGGCCAGACGTTGGCCAGGTCGTACGCGGGCGAGACGAAGTTGGCGACGATGTTGACGCCCATGGTGGCGACGGCGAAGGTGAACGCGGCCAGCACCAGCACCCAGGTGTTGCCGACCTTGGCGACGAGCAGTGCGGGGTCGGTGATGGCCTCGCCGAACACCTTGATCGAGCCGGCCGTCACGATGACCGACACGATCACGAAGGCTGTCGAGTTGACCGGCAGGCCCCAGAAGTTGCCGCGCTTGACCGTCTTGTAGCCGGGCGCGAAGCGGGAGAAGTCGCAGAAGTTGAGCATCAGGGTGCCGTAGGTCGCAAGGACGAGTCCGACGGCGCCGAACCACTGCCGCCACTGCTCGCCGGTGGAGACCGGGTGCGGGGTGGTGGTCAGCGAGATCGACCAGTCGGCCTTGGCGAGGACCCAGACCGCCAGCGCGATCATCACCAGCCAGATGGCGGGACCGCAGAAGTCCTGGAACTTCCGTACGGACTCCATACCCTGGCTGATGATCAGCGCCTGGATGAGCCACAGTGCCACGAACGACGTCCAGCCCAGCGCGTCCAGACCGAGGAACGAGTGGTGGGTCCACGACTTCAGCCCCGGCCAGGCGGCGAGCAGCATGACGTTGACGGCGACGGACGCGAGGTAGGTCTGGATGCCGTACCACATGATGGCGATCACGGCCCTGATCAGGGCGGGGATATTGGCGCCCCACACCCCGAAGCTGATCCGGCTGACGACCGGGAAGGGCACTCCGTGCCGCTGACCGATCTTGCCCATCATGTTCATCCCGAGGTAGATCAGGACGAAGCCGACGAGCAGGGACGTGAAGATCTGCCAGACGTTCATGCCGAGGACCAGCAGGCCGGCGGCGAAGGTGTAGTTGCCGAGGTTGTGGACGTCGGACATCCACATGGCGAACAGGTCGAAGACCTTCCACTTGCGTTCGGCGGCGGGCGCGAGGTCTTCGTTGGTGAGGCGGGGGTCAGGGACGAACGCTGGTGCGCCGGTGGCTTCGGCGCGATCGGCGAGGGACACGGGGCCTCCATGGGGAAAGGGGACGGAGGACGGCTTGCCGGGCGTTTGGTATACCAAACTGCTGACATGGTCCCGCCGTCAAGCCTTCCGGCCGATGTCCGTCCCGTTACGGCTCCGTAAAAGACCCCTCGCGTCGGCGAAGATGGCCCCATGACGAAGATCGAACCCCTGGGCGCGGTGCGCGAGCGCGTCCTGGCGGCGCTGCGGCAGGAGATCATCGCGGGCCGGCTGCGCCCCGGCGACCGCCTGGTCGAGCGCGAGCTGGCCGAGCGCTTCGGGGTCTCCCGGGTCCCGGTCCGCGAGGCGATCCGAGCCCTGGTCGCCGAGGGGTTCGTCCTCTTCGAGACACCGCGCAGAACGGTCGTACGCCGGCTGACCCCGACGGATGTCAAGGAACTCTTCGAACTGCGCGAGGCCCTTGAGGTCTACGCGGCCGGGCTCGCGTCGGTCCGGGCGACCTCCGAGGACCTGGCGGAACTGACGGAACTGCTGGACCAGGCGGCGGCCGCGACCGCCGCCTGGGACGCCGAGACGATCACCGACGTCAACACCCGCTTCCACGACCGCATCCTGGCCATGGCGGGCAACAGCCTGCTGATCTCCGTCATGGAACCGGTCGACGGACGGCTGCGCTGGCTCACCCGCCAGAACGAGGAGTGGCCCCAACTCCTCACCGAACACCGCGAGTTGTACGAGGCGATCGCCTCCGGCGACCCGGACCGCGCCCGCGCACACGCCCTCGCCCATGTGCAGGCCAACTACCGCTCCACGGTGCGGCACCTGTTCGGAGACAGTGAACTGCTCTAGAGCCCGGCTACGGCTTGGCCGGCAACCCCGCCGTCCGGGCCGCCGTGCGCAGCACGTCCCGCAGCATCTCGGGCGTGAGGCGTCCCGTGAAGGTGTTGCGCTGGCTGACGTGGAAGCAGCCGAAGAGCTCCAGTCCCTCCAGCGACACCCGGGCACCGTGCCCGAAGGCGGGGCGCGGCCGGGGCACCGTCCAGCCCGCCTCCGCGAGTGCGGTCAGCGCGGACTGCCAGCCGAAGGCGCCGAGCACGACCACGGACCGCAGCGACGGGCGCAGCAGCCGCAGCTCCTGCACAAGCCACGGCCTGCAGGTGTCCCGCTCCTCGGGCGTCGGTTTGTTGGCGGGCGGGGCACAGTGCACGGGCGAGGTGACGCGTACGCCGTACAGCTCGAGGCCGTCGTCGGCGGACACCGAAGTGGGCTGCGACGCCAGCCCCACGGCGTGCAGGGCCGCGTAGAGCACGTCTCCGGACCGGTCGCCGGTGAACATGCGCCCGGTCCGGTTGCCGCCGTGGGCCGCGGGCGCGAGACCGATGACGAGCATCCTGGCGTCCGGCGGCCCGAAGCCGGGCACCGGCCGCCCCCAGTACGTCCAGTCGGCGAACGCGGCCCGCTTGGTACGGGCCACCTCCTCGCGCCAGGCGACCAGGCGCGGGCAGGCACGGCAACCCGTGATCCGCTCGTCCAGCGCGGCCAGACTGCTGCTGTCCATGCCTCCACGGTAGGGCTCGCTGCACGCGGCCCGGGTGGCACCAGGACCCGGATCAGCGCGAAGAGGACGGCCGGCGGCACGGAAAAGGCTTCCGGTCCACTCGGCGCAGGGGGCTAAGGTCGGGATATGGCTGCTGAAGGTGCGGACGACGAGACGACGGGCGGGACCGCGGGGATCCGCGCGGCTGCGACGGCCCGGGAGTCCGAGGCGCGCCGGGGGCGCGAGGCGGACCTGCGGGACACCGGCGCGGGCGCTGAGGGCCCGGCTGCCGACGCACGGGGCTCCGCCGCCCCGGAGGCCATGGACGCGAAGAGCTCCGCCACGGATGCGAAGCCCGCTGCCGTGGATGCGAAGACCGCCGCCGCAGTGGCTGCCGCCGAGGCGGCCGGCCCGTCGACCGGCGAGAGTGTGCGC
Organism: Streptomyces sp. NPDC001634; assembly: GCF_040298185.1. Taxonomy (NCBI): domain Bacteria; kingdom Bacillati; phylum Actinomycetota; class Actinomycetes; order Kitasatosporales; family Streptomycetaceae; genus Streptomyces; species Streptomyces sp. NPDC001634. The sequence goes on from NZ_JBEOZU010000174.1 coordinate 8,092, forward strand.
ATCGACAGCTGGATCTGGTCCGTACGGCTCGTCAAGACCCGCTCGATCGGCGCCACCGCCTGCAGGGGCGGTCATGTGCGGGTGAACGGCGAGCGCGTCAAGCCCGCGTACGCCGTGCGCGTCGGCGACGAGGTGCGCCTGCGGCACGAGGGCCGGGAGCGGGTCGTCGTCGTGAAGCGCCTGATCCGCAAGCGGGTCGGCGCCCCGGTGGCCGTCCAGTGCTACATCGACAACAGTCCGCCTCCGCCGCCCCGCGAGACCGTGGCCGCGGCGGGCATCCGCGACCGCGGCACGGGCCGCCCCACCAAGCGCGACCGCCGCGAAATGGAACGCCTCCGTGGCCTGGGTGCGGGCCCGGGCGGCCCTTCCGGCGGCGGCTTCGCAGCCCAGGGCCGGCCCGGAGACCGCGACCCGTCCGGCGGGCGGGGTCGGCCGAACGGCCGG
>NZ_JBEOZU010000175.1:0-8401 GCF_040298185.1 Streptomyces sp. NPDC001634
GGCGCCACCACGTGCCGCCACGCGGACAACCGGCGAAGCGGCACCGACCTCGGCCACGCGGACGACGGGCGCGGCGGCGCAGCCCCCGCGCTCGCAAGCGACCAACCTGACAGACCAGCCCGCACTCTCCGCCCCGGCCGGCCCGACGGAGCGGCCCGCGGACCACCAGGCTGCGGACGCAACCACGCACCCCCCGGGCACGCCGGCCGCCGACACGGCGCCACCACGTGCCGCCACGCGGACAACGGGCGAAGCGGCACCGACCTCGGCCTCGCGAGCAGCGGACCCGGCGGCCCAGCCCGCGGACCCGGAGGCGGCCGGTGTGTCGAGGCAGTCTGCGGACTGGCAGGCTGCAGCCCCGGCGGACCGGCCCGCGACCCCGCAGTCGGCCGGCAACCCAAGCCGACCCGCCGACCCGCAGGCCCCAGCCCCCATCGACCCGCCCGCGACCCCGTCGTCAGCCGACCCGGAGGGCTCGGGTTCCGGTAGTGCGTCGGTGCGGCAGCGGGTCGGGATTGCTCAGGCCGCGTTGCTTTCCTCGCTCGTGGCCGGTACGCCCGTGCCCGAGGGGTTCGACCGGGTGCGGCTCGGGGTGCAGGCGCGTGCCCTCGGTGCCAAGCGGGCCGGTGTCGTGGCCAAGGTCGCGCCCGAGTTGCCCGAGATCCTCGGGGAGGAGTACCGGCCCGCCTTCTTCGCCTACGCCCACGGTCACCCGATGACCGGCGGCTACCGGCGCGACGCCCTCGACTTCGCCGAGCACCTGCTGCTCGCCGGACGGCCCGAGGACGCCGAGGCGCGGCGCCGGCTGCGCGACTGGTGGCTGGAGCGCTCGGGACCCACCCCGCCGTCCCGGCACCCCGCGGCCCGCCTGGCCCGGGCGACCCGCCGGGTGCTGCTGCGTCACTGAGCGGCGCAGGCCCTGTATCACCCCCGGGCGCACCCCGGGGGCCGTCCTCGTGGAATGTGCCGCGGTTAACACAGCGGTCGCACCGCACACTCACAGCGATTGGTTTGCCGTAATACGCCACCGAATGCCCGCCATACGCATGCGGCATTCGGCGCGCGATGACCGCTTTTCAACTGTTTTTCTTCCCACGGGAGTTGGCGGATACGGCGCAGTAATATGCCAATCCGCACCCGAAGCGCACTAGCGTGCGGTGCCGCAAGCAGGAGGCACCATGCGATCCAGACCCATCCAAGGCCGCGGAATCTTCAACGGCACGGGGCTCCTCATCACTTTGCTCGCGGGGACCCTCGCCGCACTGATCTTCCCGGTCTGGTCCTACGCGGACCGCTCCGGCACGGGCCTCGACACCCTGAACGCCCAGACCGTGTCGACGCAGTACGGCCCCTTGTCCGCCCTGGACCGGGACTTCGTCACCCGGGTGCGGCTGGCCGGACTGTGGGAGCTGCCGGCGGGGCAGCAGGCCGAACAGAAGGGCAGCACCCAGGCGGTCCGCACCGCCGGCGAGCACCTCGTCGCGGGCCACACCTTCCTGGACGCCCGGGTCCGCGACGTCGCCGCCCGCCTCGGTCTGGCCCTGCCCAACCAGCCCAACGCACAGCAGCAACAGTGGCTCTCGACCCTGAACACGGCCCAGGGCGAGGAGTACGACCGCGACTTCGCCAACATCCTGCGCCGGGCCCACGGCAAGGTCTTCGCCGTCGTCGCCCAGGTCCGCGCCACCACCCGCAACTCGCTGGTACGCGCCCTCGCCGACGACGCGAACACCACCGTCCTCGACCACATCAAGATCCTGGAGGCCACCGGCTACGTCGACTTCGACGCGCTGGCCCAGGACGCGGCCACCGCCACCCCGCCCCCGCTCACCAACTCCCCCGCCCCGCCGGGCCCCACGGACGACCCCGGCACACCGGTTCCGGTGACCCCGTCGGTCACCTACTCACTGCCACCGGCGGCGTCCAGCCCGCCTCCGTGACGGACCGCTCCGCCGGGAGCACCGAAGGCGGCAGCGGACCATTTGCCCGCCGCGGGTGACGGGGAGCCGGGCGCGCCCGCCCGGCGGTGCCGCACAATGTCGGGGCCCCGCGCCCCTCGCGGGGCGCGGGTTCCGGTCAGGCGAGCCCGGCGACAAGCTCCGCGACCGACTTCCGGCGGCCCGTGAAGAAGGGAACCTCTTCGCGAACGTGCATCCGGGCCTCCGAGCCGCGCAGGTGGCGCATGAGGTCGACGATGCGGTACAGCTCGTCGGCCTCGAAGGCCAGCATCCACTCGTAGTCGCCGAGGGAGAACGAGGCGACCGTGTTCGCCCGCACGTCCGGGTAACCGCGGGCCATCTTGCCGTGGTCCGCGAGCATGCGGCGACGGTCCTCGTCCGGCAGCAGATACCAGTCGTACGAGCGCACGAACGGGTAGACGCTGACGTAGTTGCGCGGCGTCTCGTCCGCGAGGAACGCCGGGATGTGCGAGCGGTTGAACTCGGCCGGGCGGTGCAGCGCCATGTTCGACCAGACCGGCTCCAGGGCACGGCCCAGCTTCGTACGGCGGAAGAGGTTGTACGCCTCCTGCAGCTGGTCGCTGGTCTCGGCGTGCCACCAGATCATGAGGTCGGCGTCGGCGCGCAGGCCCGACACGTCGTACGTACCGCGGATGGTCACGTCCTTGGCGGCGAGCTGGTCGAACAGCTCCTGGACCTCGTCGGCGTAACCGGCGCGGTCCTCGGGCAGCACGTCCTTCAGCTTGAAGACGGACCACAGCGTGTAGCGGATGACCTCGTTGAGGTCCTTGGCCAGCTTGCCCTTGTTCGGGATCCGGCCGGACTCGGTGGTGGGGGCGTCGTCACTCATGTCCCTTATTCTCCTGCTCCTCCGTGCAGACTCTGCACCGGGTTGGCGGTGAGCTCCTGCACACCGCTGAGGTCTCCGCCCAGCTGGTCCACGGCCGCGTGCGCACTCGCGATGCACGCCGGGATGCCGACGCCGTCGTACGCCGCGCCGCACACGGCCAGTCCCGGGAGCTTCGCGATGTGCTCGCGGATACGGGCCACGCGCGCGTGGTGGCCGACGGGATACTGGGGCAGTCCGTCGGTCCAGCGTGTGACGCGGGCCTCCAGAGGAGTGGCGTCCAGGCCGGTCGCCTCCCGCAGGTCGTGCCGTGAGACCGCCACGAGGTCGGCGTCCTCGCGCTGAAGGATCTCCGTCTCGCCGTACCGCCCGACGGACGTCCTCAGCACGACCACGTCCGGGTCCTCGTCCGCGATCCAGCCCCACTTCTGGGAGGCGAAGGTCGACGCCTTGATCGAGCGCCCGTCGACCGGCGGGACGAGGAAGCCGCTGCCCTCGGGGAGGGCGAGGTCGGCGCGGCGGTAGGCGAGGGTGACGAGGGCCATGGAGGCGTACTCGACGGTGCGCAGCTCGGCGGCTGCGTCGGGGGACGCGGTGCGCAGCAGGCGGGCGGCGTCACGGGCGGGAGCGGCGACGACCACCGCGTCCGCCTCGATGACGTAGTCCTCGATCAGGACCTCCCAGCCCTTGGAAGTGCGGTGCAGTTCGTCCGCCATGGTCTTCAGGAGGATCTCGCCGCCCCGCACCCGCACCGACTCCGCGACGGCGAGCGGGAGTTGGCCCACGCCTCCCTCGATGCCCATGAACACGGGGCCACTCGTCTGCGGGGCCGCCGCCGCCTTCGCCTGGATCTCGCGGACCGCCTCCGTCAGCGAGGTGTGGGTCTGCGCCGCGGTGAAGAGCTGGGGCACGGCCGAGCGCATCGAGATGCGGTACGCGTCACCCGCGTACACCCCGCCCAGCAGCGGTTCCACCAGGCGGTCGACGACCTCGCGGCCGAGGCGCGCCGCCACGTACTCCCCCACCGCCACGTCGTCGCCGACCTCCGTGCGCGGCAGCTCGGCGTCGCGCTCGATGCGGCGCAGTCCCTCCTCGGACAGGACCCCGGACAGTGCGGACGCGGCGCCGGGAACGCCCATCACATGCCCCTTCGGTATCGGTCGCAGGGCGCCCCGTGTCCAGATCGAGGCGGTCGAGGTGGCGGGCGGCTGAAGGCGGTCCGTGAGACCCACCTCGCGGGCGAGCGCCACCGCCTCGGGCCGCCGCGCCAGCATCGACTCGGCCCCGAGGTCGACCCGCACGCCCGCGATCTCCCCTGGCAGCAGCTTGCCGCCGACCCGGTCCGACGCCTCCAGGACCGTCACCCGTACGCCCCGGTCCAGCAGCCGGTGGGCGGCGGCCAGCCCCGCGATCCCGCCTCCGATGACAACGACATGCCCCGCGTCCGCGCGGGCCTCCACTGCGCTCATGTCCCCCAGCCTCTCAGACCCCGGGGACGGCACAGCAGGGGCCAAGAGTCCCTGCCGAGTCCCGACCGTGACCTCTTCGGGACCGGATCCGGCCAACGTTCGGTCCTGTACGGGCGTCGAAGGAGCGTCCGTCACGACGATCCTCGGGGGTACCACCGCATGCGCACTCCACCCTCCGCACGGCCGGTCCGGATGCTGGCCGCGACACTGCTCGCCGCCGCACTCGCGCTCGCGGGCTGCAGCGCCGGAGCCAACGACAAGAGCGCGGCGAGCAGCAGCGGCGCCAGGGCCGCCGCCGGCGACCAGCGGCAGGGCGCCGCCGACAGCGCCACGGGCGGTGACCCGAAGGCCCGCCGCGGCACGCCCCGGCTCACCGCGAACGACATCATCCGCACGGCGTCCCTGACCGTGCAGGTGAAGGACGTGCCCAAGGCGCTCGACGAGGCGCGGACGACCGTCGAGAACGCGGGCGGGTTCGTCGGCGACGAGAGCACCAGCCGCGACACCGACGGCCACGAGCGCACCCGGGTCGTGCTGCGCGTCCCCACGGAGAAGTACGACGAGGTGCTCACCGCGCTGCAGGGCGCGGGCCGACTCATCGACCGCACCGCCAAGGCCGAGGACGTCACCGACCAGGTGGTCGACGTGGACAGTCGGATCAGGTCGCAGCGCGCCAGCGTGGCGCGGGTGCGCGAGCTGATGGACAGGGCGACCAGGCTCAGCGATGTGGTCACCCTGGAAGGGGAGTTGAGCTCGCGCGAGGCCGATCTGGAGGCTCTGCTCGCCCAGCAGGCGTCCCTGAAGGACCGCACCGGCCTCGCCACCATCACGCTCTCGCTCTCCGAGACGCCGGTGAAGAAGGCGGCGAAGGACGACCGGCCGGGCTTCCTGGACGCCCTCGCCGGCGGCTGGGGCGTGTTCGTCACGATGCTGCGGTGGATCGTCCTGGCGATCGGCGCGGTACTCCCGTTCGCGGTGCTCGCGGCGCTGCTGCTCCTGGTGTGGGTACGGGTCGTCCGCCCCCGGCTGCCGCGCAGTCCTGCGCCCGCGCCCGCCGCGACAGCGCTCGGCCCGCTCCCCGTGGCCCGCACGGCGCCCGAGGGGGCCCCTGAGGAACACGGTCCGGGCGGGCAGGACTGAAATTCCCCGTCCCCGTAGCGTGTTCGTATGAGCATGAGCCGTACGAGCCGTTCGACACAGCGCCTGGTCGTGATCGGCGGCGACGCGGCGGGTATGTCCGCCGCGTCGCAGGCGCGCCGCCTCAAGGGCCCCGACGAGCTGGAGATCGTTGCGTTCGAACGCGGCCACTTCTCCTCGTTCTCCGCCTGTGGCATCCCGTACTGGGTGGGCGGCGACGTCGCCGGGCGTGACGAGCTGATCGCGCGTACGCCGCAGCAGCACCGGGAACGGGGCATCGACCTGCGGATGCGGACGGAGGTCACGGAGATCGACGTCGCGGGCGGCCGGGTGCGCGCGCGGAACGTCGACACCGGGGCCGAGGCGTGGACGTCGTACGACAAACTCGTGATCGCGACCGGCGCGCGCCCCATCCGGCCGGACCTGCCCGGCGTCGACGCGCCCGGAGTGCACGGGGTGCAGACCCTGGACGACGGCCAGGCGCTCCTGGACACGCTGGCCGCCACGAAGGGGCGCCGCGCGGTGGTCGTCGGCGCGGGCTACATCGGCGTGGAGATGGCGGAAGCCCTCATCAACCGCGGCTACGAGGTCACCGTCGTCAACCGCGGCAGCGAACCCATGGCCACCCTGGACCCGGACATGGGCCGCCTGGTGCACATGGCCATGGAGGGCCTCGGCATCACCATGGCGAACGACGCCGAGGTCACCAAGATCCTCACGGGGAACGACGGCCGGGTCCGCGCGGTGGGCACCGAGGCGGCCGAGTATCCGGCGGACGTGGTGGTCCTGGGCATCGGCGTACGTCCGGAGACGACGCTCGCGAAGGCAGCAGGGCTGCCGCTCGGCGGGCGTGACGGCCTGCTGACGGACCTGGCGATGCGGGTACGCGGCCACGAGAACATCTGGGCCGGCGGCGACTGTGTCGAGGTCCTCGACCTGGTCTCCGGACGCGAACGGCATATCGCGCTCGGCACGCACGCCAACAAGCACGGGCAGGTCATCGGCACCAACGTGGGCGGCGGCTACGCCACGTTCCCGGGCGTCGTCGGCACGGCCGTGAGCAAGGTCTGCGATCTGGAGATCGCCCGCACCGGCCTGCGCGAGAAGGACGCGCGGCGGGCAGGGCTCCGGTACGAGACGGTCACCATCGAGTCGACCAGCCGCGCGGGCTACTACCCGAACGCCGCAGCCATGACGGTGAAGATGCTCGCCGAACGCCGCACCGGACGGCTGCTCGGCGTCCAGATCGTGGGCCGGGAGGGCGCGGCGAAGCGGGTCGACATCGCGGCGGTGGCGCTCACGGCACGCATGACGGTCGAGGAGATGACGTCCCTGGACCTCGGCTACGCGCCGCCGTTCTCACCGGTGTGGGACCCGATCCTGGTGGCGGCGAGGAAAGCGGTGGCTGCGGTACGGAGAAACGCCGGGTGAGTGGAGCGCCCCGACAGGGGCGCGGGGCTGCGGTCATTATGCGGCTCCGCATGCGGCTCCGCCGCGTGGGCGCGGTCAACCACGAACGACCCGCAGCTCACGCACAGCCCCAGCCCCCACGGCGCCCCGATCAAGCCGTCTCGTGCTGGCCGACTCCGTTGATCCGCTCGATCGCCTGCCGCGCCTGCTCGGCCGGAGGCCGGGGCGGCAGCGACGACACGGACGCACTGGACGTCACGGCGGGCGGCTGCACCCCCGCCGGCTTCGCATGCGCGGCAGCCGCCCGCGTGGAACGCAACCGGTGGCTGACCGCCTCGTCCAGGGTCACGGGCCGCTGCATCTGCGAAGCAAGCCGCGCGGCCTCCTGGCCGAGCCGGGCGACGTCCTCCCAGGGCAGGTGGACCACCAGGGCGAGCTCGGCCTCGCCGTCGGGCAGAGCGTGGATCGGAGGAGTAACTCGGTCGTTCATCGCCTGTTCCTCACATCGTCCCCGCGACGCTCCTTCCCCGCACCGCGGGCGGTTGAGGAGACATACGCACAGGCGGACGACCGCGTTCACCGATTCACCAAGCCCATCCAGGGCAGTAGTTCCTTGTGGTCATCCCCGTCCATGACGTGAACCCGGTACGCCGTACGCCCTATGTGACGTACGCGTTGATCGCGGCCAACTTCGTCGTGTTCCTCTTCACTCCCGGCATAGCCGGCTCGGTGGCGGGTCAGAGCGACCTGTCCCAGCTGTGTCACCTCCAGGCGTTCCTGGAGCACTACGCGGCGGTGCCGCGGGAGTTGATCCACGATCAGCTGCCCCGGCTCGTGCCCACGGGCGCCGTCGGCGTCGGCTCGCATGGCGCCGGGTGTGTGGTGGCTCCGCCGACGTACCACAAATCGCCGCCGGTTTCGGTGTTCACGGCGATGTTCCTGCACGGCAGCTGGCTGCACCTGCTGGGCAACATGCTGTTCCTGCTGATCTTCGGGAACAACATCGAGGACCGGCTGGGCCATGTCCGCTTCGCGCTGTTCTACGTCGCGTGCGGATACGCGGCTGCGTACGGCTTCGCGTACCTCAACGACACCTCGCACGACCCTCTGATCGGCGCTTCGGGTGCCATCGCGGGCGTGCTCGGCGCGTATCTGGTCCTCTACCCGCGGGTCAGGGTCTGGATCCTGGTCCCGTTCCTGCTCTTCCTGCCCCTTCGGCTGCCCGCCTGGATCGTGCTCGGCTTCTGGTTCGTGCTGCAGGCGGTCTACTCGTCCGGCGGCGCCGTCTCCTCGGCCGGGACCGTGGCGTACGCGGCCCATGTCGTCGGATTCATCGTGGGCATGGTCCTGGCCTGGCCGCTGCGCCCGGGCACCCCGCCACCGCCCGAACCACGCGGCCTGCTGTTCGGCAGGCAGGCGCGGCACGGTTGGTGAGGCGTCGCGCGTTCAGCGACGGGCGACGGGGCGCGCAGCGGCGACTGGGCCGAAGGGGCGCGCCCGGCGGCGACGTGGCCGTCGCGCTCCAGCACACGCTGCGTCAGGGCGTAAGGTCCGCTGTGGAGCAGGCCGTGCAGCAGGCG
>NZ_JBEOZU010000176.1:0-8368 GCF_040298185.1 Streptomyces sp. NPDC001634
GCGGCACCGAGGCGAACACATCCGCCACGAATAACGCCAACATCGCCCGAACACGGTTCACTTCATGTGCGTCCACACAGTCCTCATGCCCCTGAACACTGCAGGCAGACAGACCTAACGGAGTCCTACTAGTAGTTGGTCCGGTCACGGACGGCATCGGCGTCGACGGGGACGAAGAAGCTGCGCGTGAACGTCACCACGGTCTTGCCGTCCTGGTTGTGGCCGGTCGTGCGACTGGTGACGATCCCGGTGTCCGGGCGGCTTTCGGACAGGCGGCGGCCGGTGATCTCCGTCTCCGCGTAGAGGGTGTCGCCCACGAACACGGGGTGGGTGAAGCGGATCTCCTCAAAGCCCAGGTTGGCGAGGGTCAGGCCGCTGGTGCTGCGTGCGGTCATCCCGCCGACGATGTGGAGGGTGATGCTGCTGCACAACAGGGGCCTGCCCCACTCGGTGAGACTGCTGTAGCGGGCGTCGGTGTGGATCGGGGCATCGTTGCCGCCGAGCGTGGTCATCACGGTGTTGTCGGCTTCAGTGATGGTGCGCCCGGGCCGGTGCTCGATGACCATGCCCTCGGGCAGCTCGTGGTAACCCAGGCCGACGACTTCGCGGTAGCGGCCCTCGGCGATCCGCCGGTACCCCGCGGGTGTGGGGATGCTGGTGGTCACGCGCTCACCTCGCGGGGCGTGCAGTGGTCCTGGCGGGCCAGCAGTGCCCGGGCGGCTTTGACCATGGGCGGGCCGATCATGTGCCCGTCGACGCGGATGATGCGACCGTCCGCTTCTTCGGCGGCGGCCACGATGGCGCGGGCGTCGGCGACTTCCTCGTCTGTCGGGGTGAACACGTCGGTGACGACGGGTAGCTGGCGGGGGTGCACACAGCACTTCCCGGCGAAGCCCAGGTCCTTGGCGCGTTCGGCTTCGCCCCGCAGTCCGTCCAGGTCGTCCAGGTCGAAGTACGGGGAGTCGATGGCACAGACGCCTGCGGCGGCGGCGCTGGTGACGAGCGCGGACCGGGCGTGCAGCATCGCTTCCCAGCCCTTTGAGCAGCCGAGGGCTGTGGCGTAGTCAGCTGTCCCGAACACCAGCCCGGCGATGCGGTCGGCCCGCACGATCGACGGCAGCTTTTCAAGTGCACGCGGCGTCTCGATCAGCGCATACAGGTGCGGCGTGTAGCCGGGCGCGTCGAGTGCCCCGGCGGCGACCTCCATGTCCCGGGCCGCCTCGACCTTGGGAATCAGCACCACGTCCGGCCGGACCGGGTAGTCGGCGATGGCCGCCAGGTCGAGGATGCCGTCACGGGTGGTGGGAGAGCTGATCCGGACCCCGAGGACGCAACCGGCCGCCGGGTGGGCGATGAAGAACGCGGCGGCGGCCTGGCGGGCCTCCGCCTTCACCGCGGCAGGTACGGAGTCCTCCAAGTCGACCAGAGCGACGTCCGCGCCGCAGCGGTGCGCGGCCGGGAAACGGGTGGAGGTGTGGGCGGGCGTGACGAACCATACCCCGGCCGGGGCGAGCGCCTTCTTCATCGACTCGCCCCCTGTGCCGCCAGGCTGCGCACCGCGTCCGGGATTACGTCCTCCTGCCCGGCGATGACCCGCCGCTGGCCGAGCTCGACGAAGACGTCCCAGGGGTGCACTCCCTGGCTCTCGGCGGCCGCCAGGACGGGCCTTTTAAACCCGGAGAACACCCCGGCCAGCCCGGAGGCGAGGCTGGTGGAGTCGATCGTCGGCGGGGCGGGCATCAGCGTCAGCTCGGCAAGATCGGCGGCGTCGGCCAGGCGCCGCAGGTCGATCCCGGTTCGGTGCCCGTAGCGCTCCAACACGGCCACGAGGACTTCCAGCTGGGTGTTGCCCGCGCCCGCGCCGAATCCCCGCGCGCACGCGTCGATCGTGCGGGCGCCGGCCGCAACGGCCGCCACCGAGTTCGCCACGGCCATCCCGAGGTTGTTGTGCCCGTGGAACGCCACGGGCACGTCCACCGCCGCGGTGATTGCGATGATCCGGGCGGTGACGTCGTCGGGCAGGTAGTGACCTGCGCTGTCGAAGATGCACACAGCCTGCGCGCCGTAGCCGACCATCAGGGCGCACTGCTCGGCGAGTTCGCCGGGGCTGGCCATGTGGCTCATCAGCAGCACGCCCTGGGCCTCGGCGCCGAGCTCGCGGATGACGCCCAGGTGGCGTTCGGTGACGCTGGCCTCGGTGCAGTGGGCGGCCACGCGCACCACGTCCACGCCGTGGCGGACGGCGTTGCGCAGGTCGGCGGCGGTTGCCCAGCCGGGCAGCATGAGGGTGGCCAGCCTGCTGTGGGCGAGGGCTTCACGGGCGGTGGCGTGCATCTCGTCGTCGCTGATCCTGCTGCGGCCGACCTGCAGGGAGGAAGCGCCGATCCCGTTGCCGTGGCCGACCTCGACCACGGGGACACCGGCCGCGTCAACCGCCGCGGCGTACGTGCGGATCTGCTCGGCATCCAGCTGATGCCGTACGGCGTGCTGGCCGTCGCGCAGGGTGGGGTCGTGCACGGTCACCTGGGTCAGGGTGGTCATCGGGCGAGCTCCTTCGGCGCGGTGGCCTTGGCGAGGGCGTGCTGCTCGGCCGCGTAGAGGGCGGCGGCGCTGATCACTTCGAGGTTCCCGGCGTGCACCGGCATCCGGTTGCGGGTGGCGGTCACCTCCGCGATCACACGGACCGTGTCGCCGGTGACGGTGCATGAGGTGATCCGGTAGCCGGGCACGACGGTCCGCATGGCCGCCGCAGCGCACTCCACGACGTCACTGACCCGGTCCTGCTCCACTCCGGGGGCCACCATCGTCATGGCGATACGGAACGGCGGCGGTGGCGCGGCCGCGGAGATGTTCAGCATCGCCTTGGCCGCGCCGGTACCGGTGAACCGGCGGATCGCGTCCTGGGTCGTCTCCACGTACTCGTCGAGGTTGAGGCGGCTGGCCCGGCCCACGCTGACGCTGGCGGCCGTGGCCACCATTTCCACGTATTGCGGCCGGTAGTGCTGGGCGAGGGCGTACAGGACGGGGAGCGAGGCCTGCCCGCCGCAGGAGACGAGGCCGATGTGCTGGTGCCGGGCTGCCTGGTCGCCGTTCACGGTCGGCGCGATCAGCGCACCGGCACTGGTGGGGGTGAGGTCGATGAGTACGGCGCCGGTGTCGGCGAGCCGGGACCAGTGCTCGGGGTGCTCGAAGGCGTTGGTGGCATCGAAGACGATGTCGAAGGTCTTGTCGGAGTCGAGCAGGGCGGCGACGCCGCCCGCTGCGGTGGCACAGCCCAGCTCGGCGGCTTGGGCCAGTCCGCGGCTGTGGCTGGTGCGGCCAACGACGAGCCCGCAGCTCAGGTGCGGGGAGTTCTGCATGCGCTCGACCAGGTCGAGCCCGAGTAAGCCGGAGCCGAGGACGGCCGCGTTCACGGTGTTCGATGACATGTGTGGTGCTCCCTGTGTGGGTGGCAGGTCAGACGACCTGCAGATGGATGGCGGGAAGCCGGGTGGAGGTGGCCCGGAAGTGTGTGCCAGGGCTGAGCGGGAGGCTCGCGTGTACCGAGCCAGCCAGGACGATGTCTCCGGCGCGCAAGGTGGTGCCCAGGACGGGCAGGCGATGCGTCAGCCAGGACAGCGCCCTGAGCGGGTCGCCGAGGATGTCGCGCCCCGCTCCGGTCGCCACCAACTCCCCGTCGGCCTCCGCCCGGATCTGCTCGGCGGCCAGGTCCGAGGCCGGATCGAACCGGACGGGACTGCCGGTGATGACGCCAGCGCAGGCGGCGTTGTCGGCGATGCTGTCGACCAGCGTGATGTTCCAGTCGGCGAAGACGGTGTCGAGGACCTCGAACGCGAGGAACACCTCGCCCACGGCCGAACGGACGGTGGCCGGGTCCGAGGGCTCTGCCAGGTCGCGACCGAGCCGGAAGGCGAGCTCGGTCTCGATCCTGGGGTTCATGAAGTCGTCCGACCGCAGCCGGGATCCGCTGGCGGCGACCATGCTGGCCAGGACGACTCCGGAGTCGGGCTCGTCGATGCCCATCTGTTCCTGCATGGCGGCCGAGGTCAGTCCGATCTTGTGACCGGCGATGCGGGCCCCCGCCGAAACCCGCTCCTCCAGGTTGATCCGCTGGATGCGGTAGGCGTCCGTAAGGGTCAGGCCCGGGAACCGCTTCGACAGCAACCGGACAGGAACGCCGGTTCGTGCAGCGTCGGCCAGCTCCCGTGCCAGCCCCGCTACGACTTCCTCCTCCGCCTCGGGCCCGGCCATCTGTCCGGCCGGATGGTCGTCGGCGTTTACGGGACTGGCCATCGACTACCTCCGCATGTGAGCCTGAACGGTCATGTCGCTCGCGGCATGGCGCGCGGCGAGCACCGGCAGGAAGTCGGCGCAGTGGCCGCCGAGCCCCGCCACGTCGGCGTCCGACCCGATGAACGCGATGCGGTCCAGCTCCGGGGTGCGGCCTTGGGCGCTCTCGGCGGAGACGAGCCGCGTGTACTGCTCGGCGAGCTCGTCGGCCGGGCAGGCGGGCGCGCGGAAGTGCACGCCCAGGTTGCCCTTGTCGCCGCGGGTCACAGTCCACAACTCGAGTTCCTCGGAGGCCACTTCACGCCCGGCTTCCTCCGCGAGCTCCAGTGCGGCGTGCCGGCGCAGGCACTCCACGTCCAGGGCGGCGCCCGCCTCGGGAGGCTCGATCGTCCCGCCGGGCAGCTGCCAGCGCCCGGGAGCCGCAGTGGACGACGCCATACGCCCCACCAGCAGCCGACCGTCATCCGTGGGCTGCGCAACGGACACAAACACCGACGGGGCGGACACGGCGTGGACCGGGTCCAGCCGCAGAAGGTACAGGCGATAGGTCGCCCGGTACCAGGTCAGGAGCAGGGTCTGCGAATCCTTCCACTCCAGTCCCGCGCACACCACGGTGGGCCCGTCGAACAGCGACGGGTTCGCCGCGACGGCCTCTTCCCACCTGCGCTCCATCGCCGCCGTCTGCTCATCGGTCAGCCGGGGTGGGTCCGTCTCCGCCAAGAGCAGGCGGCGGACACTGGAAAGCTCAACTGCGAGAGCCTGATTGGGCAACGAAACCTCCTGTTGAGAGCCCTACACGGGCAGCGTTGATCAGGCACGCGATGCCGGCGCGACCCCGGCCGCGAGCCCCAGACCGTACCTTCGTCCTGGCGTCGAGCGACGGCCGGTCACCGTGGGGACCGCCGTACGAGCTTCAACTCGGCCCATACGCGCTTGGCCGACAGTTCGCCGCTGCGGCGAGAGCGGAGCAGGTCGAAGCCCCAGCGGTTGGCAAGGTCGTCGACAAGGAGGAGGCCGCGGCCGTGGCCGGCTTCCTCGTCAGGCGTGCGCAGCTGCGGGTGCCGGTCGGGGGAGTGGTCGGTGACGGCGAGGTACACCCGGTCGAAGGCCGGGCGGCTCACGGTCAGGATGATCCTTGGGCCGTATGTGTGCCGCACGGCGTTCGCGACGAATTCGGACATCACCAGGGCAGCCGTCTCTGCGGCGTCCTCCAGGCCCCACACCGCCATCGCTACGCGCGTGAGCAGCCGGGCCTCCTTTGCCGTCTCCGGGGCGCGGTCGGCGGTCAGCCGGTAGCCGGGATACCCCTTCATCCGGGGACGGGGCGCCGTCATGGTCGTCATGACCGCCCACCAGCGACGGGCCGCGCCGCCCGCAGAGGGCCGAGATGCTCATGGAGGGTGAGCAGGGCGCGGCACTGGACGGCCAGATCCCAGACGTCCTTGGGTGAGGTGCCGATCCCCTCCGCCAGCATGTGGCGGGTTCCGGCGAGGACGTGCCGGGCGGTGCGCCGCTGCTCACCACGCATGCGAGGCTCCGCCCTGGCGAGTTCGGGCACCAGGAGCTGGACGTGCCCGCGCAGCAGGCCACCGAGCCTTTCCCAGTCGTCACCCGCCAGGTCCCGCGAGGCGGACAGGACCGCCCCGTATGACTGCCGGATGGTCTCGGAGTCGACCGGGACGTTGCTGTCGGCGCCCGCTGGGCGGGGCGCCGTGCTCGTCGCCGTTGCGCTGCTTGCAGCGTCTGCCACAGCGGCCTCCCTGATCGGTCATCACGTCACCGTCCACGCAAGCAGCGCAGGACGAGCGAGTGCGACGCCAACGCGATGCAAGAACAATGAAATTTCGTCCAGTTGGGTGAACTGTGGCCAAGGCCGGGGCAACCACAGGGGTGGGGGCGGTACGGTCGCCGCACCCGTCATGTCGGATACCGCCGGAGTCGGTATGGCTGACCGCCCCAAGACCCCCAACGCGCAGCTGCGCGCCGTACGCGAGGATGAACTGCAGAGGTCGCGCCAGGAGTTCGCCAAGCTCATCGTGGAGACTGGCGAGGAGATGGGCGAGACCGTGGCCTGCACCGCGCGCCTGGTAGCCGCATGGGAAGACGGCGACGTCCAGCTCCCCAGGGCGGTCTACCGGCGGATCCTCACCCGGCTGACCGGACGCACCATGCAGGAGCTGGGCTTCCGGCTCAGCGCCCCGGCCCGTCCCGCCGTGTCGGCCGCCGCAACGAACCGACGGGAGGAGGAGCTGAACCGCCGCGGGTTCATGGCCGACAGCGCAGGCGCCATCCTGTCCCTCATTCCCCTACCCTCCTCACGGGACGGCTCCCCGGGCCGTGTCGGCGCCGTCAACGTGCGCACCGTCCACAAGGCCGTGGCGAAGATCTACGCCCACGACCACGACCACGGGTCAGCCGCCATGCGCCGCGACGCTTCCGACGCCCTGCACACCGCCTACTCGTGGCTGCAGGAAGGCACCTACACGGAGAAGACCGGCAAGCGGCTCCGTTCGGCCACCGGCCATCTGTCGATCGCCGCCGGGTGGCTCAGTTACGACTCCGGACGCCCTGCCGACGCGCGCAGCCTCTATAACGAAGCCCTCGCCGCCGCGCGGATCGCCGACGACCCGGGCCTGGAGGCGCACGCCTTCGGCTGTCTGTCCCTGCTCGCCAAGGCCAGCGGTCGACCCCGCGAGGCGATCTCGGCGGCGCAGGGCGCGCAGAGCGTCGCCCGGAGGTACGGCTCGCCCAGGATGCTCTCGCTGTTCGCGATGCGCGAGGCCGGCGGCTGGGCCCTGCTGGGGGACGCCAGCGCCACGGACCGGGCGATCATCCACGCCCACCAGCTGTACGCCAAGGGGCCGCGCGAGGCTGACCCGGAATGGCTGGAGTTCTACAACCCGGGCGAGCTGGCCGGGCTGGAGGCGCTGGCGCGGGCAGACCTCGAACAACACGAGCGCGCGGCGGCCGGGGCTGAGCAGGCGGTGCTGCTGCACGGCGACCAGTTCGCACGCAATCGCGCCCTGTACACAGCCGACGTCGCCATTCAGCATGCCATCAGGGAACGTCCGGAGCCGGAGGCCGCAGCCGAAGCTGCCGGGCGCGTCCTCGCGTACCTTCCGGAGGTGCGCTCGGACCGGTTGCTGCAGCAGCTGCACAACGTGTCGAGCGCGCTGCAGCGGCACGCGTCCGTCCCGGCGGTCGCGGACTGGCTGGAGGAGTACCGCACCATCGCCGGCGTCAGCTGAGGAGGAGACGGTGACCACCCCGAGCACCCGCACCGACGTGGTGATCCGCACCTACGGGCCCGGCCAGGTCCCCCCGCTGATCGACACCCTCGCCGACATCTGGGCCGACAGCCATCCGGAACTGGTTGACAACCCGGGCGCGGAAGCGATGGGCCTGTCCGTACCCGCACTCCACCGCCAGATCACCGGCCACCTCAAACACCCCGGCTTCGTCCTGGTCGTCGCGTACGCCGGCGGCAGCGCCGTCGGCTTCGGCTACGCGTTCCCCTGCTCGCCCGACTACTGGTTCGGCCCCCTGGCCGACCAGGTCCCCGAAGGCGCCCGCACCGAACGGCTGATGGGACTGTGCGAGCTGGCCGTCCGCCCGCCATGGCAGTCCCAGGGCATCGGCACACGACTGCACACCGCCCTGCTCCAGGCCATCGCCCCCAAGTGGTCCTCGTTGCTCGCCCTGCCGTCAAACCAGCGCGGCCAAGACCTCTACGCCCGGCTCGGCTACAAGTACGCGGGGCCGTACCGCAACGCCCCCGACGGCCCGGAGTTCGACCTGCTGCTCCTGCACGTTCAGGACGCCTGACGGGACACTGCTCCCGGTCCGCCAACCGGCATAGCGAGATCTCGCAGCCAGTAGTGTCACAAAATCCGGCCGGGTGGCGTTCTCCCCACCGTGACAACCCACAGAGCCTCGGAGAGGCTCACTCCTGAGAGAGGCTCTGCGAACAGCGATGGACCGCCGCACCTTCTTCACGATCACCGGCGCCGCCCTGTCCACGCTCGCCGCGGGCTGGGCGGCCAGCCCCGCCGCCGCGCTCGCCCAGGCCCGCGCCCGC
>NZ_JBEOZU010000177.1:0-8323 GCF_040298185.1 Streptomyces sp. NPDC001634
CGCACGGCGTTCCTGTTCGCCGGTCAGGGCTCCCAACGCCTCGGCATGGGCCGGGAGTTGTACGACACGTACCCCGTCTTCGCGGACGCCTTCGACGCGGCCTGCGCCCATCTCGACACCGAACTTCCGCGCCCGCTGCGGGAGGTGGTCTTCGGGGACGACGCCGACCTGCTGAACCGGACGGAGTTCACCCAACCGGCCCTCTTCGCCCTGGAAGTGGCCCTGTTCCGGCTGCTGGAGTCCTGGGGCCTGCGCCCGGACGTCCTCGCCGGGCATTCGATCGGCGAGATCGCCGCCGCGCACGTCGCGGGCATGTGGTCGCTCGCGGACGCCTGCCGCCTGGTCGCCGCACGCGGCCGGCTGATGCAGGACCTGCCGTCCGGCGGGGCGATGGTCTCGCTCCAGGCCGCCGAGGACGAGGTCCAGCCGCTCCTCAACGACGAGGTGGGTATCGCCGCGGTCAACGGCCCCCGGGCAGTGGTGGTCGCGGGCGACTCGGAAGCCGTCGAGAAGATCGCGGCCCACTTCCGCGCCCAGGACCGCAAGGTCACGCCGCTGAGGGTGAGCCACGCCTTCCACTCGCCGCTGATGGAACCGATGCTGGCCGACTTCCGCAAGGTCGCGACGGGCCTGACGTACGAGCGGCCGAAACTGCCCCTCGTCTCGACGGTCACCGGCAAGGCGGCCACCCCCGACGAGCTGATGTCCCCGGACTACTGGGTGCGCCATGTGCGCCAGACCGTCCGTTACGCCGAGGCCCTCCAGGCCCTCGCCGAGCAGAGCGTCGGCCGCTACCTGGAGATCGGCCCCGACGGCACCCTCACCGCCCTCGCCCAGGCGTCCCTGGATGACTCCGGGGCCGCGGTGCTCGTACCGGTGCTGCGCAAGGACCGGCCCGAGGCAGCCGGCGCACTCGCCGCGCTTGCCGCACTGTTCGCCCACGGCGCCGACGCCGACTGGCAGGCACTCACCGGCGGCGACCCGACCAGGTCCGTACAACTGCCGACGTACGCCTTCCAGCGCCGCCGCTACTGGCCGAACCTCACCGGCGTCACCCTCGGCGACCTCGGTTCGGCAGGCGTCGGTTCGGCCGAGCACCCGCTGCTGGGTGCCGCCGTGCGGGTGGCGGGCAGTGAGGAGGCGCTGTTCACCGGGCGGCTCTCGCTCAAGACGCACCCGTGGCTGCGCGACCACGCCGTCACCGGCACGGTCCTCTTCCCGGGCACCGGGTTCCTCGAACTCGCCCTGTGCGCTGCCGGGCAGCTCGGCTACGACCGCGTCGAGGAACTGACCATCGCCGCCCCGCTGATCGTGCCCGAGCGCACCGGACGGCTGGTGCAGGTCAGGGTGGGCGCGCCCGACGAGTCGGACACGCGCATCGTGGAGGTGTACTCCCGCGCCGAGGAGGCGCTCGACACCGACCCGTGGACGCTGAACGCCAGCGGCTCACTGCTCGCGGGCCCGCCGGCCCCCGACACCGCGACACCCGACCTGTCCGCATGGCCGCCGCCGAACGCCGAGGCCGTCCCCATGGAGGGCTTCTACGACCGCTTCGCCGAGGCCGGATTCGCCTACGGGCCTGTGTTCCAGGGACTGCGCGCGGTCTGGCGGCGCGGCGAGGAGGTCTTCGCCGAGGTCGGACTGCCCGACGACCACGAGCGGCTGGCGGGTGACTTCGGCGTCCACCCGGCGCTGCTGGACTCCGCGCTGCACGCGATGATGTTCGTGTCCCTGGCGGAGGCCGGAGGGGGACGGCTTCCGTTCTCCTGGAGCGGCGTGTCGCTACGGGCGTCCGGCGCGCGGGCGTTGCGCGTACGGATGGTGCAGGCCGGCCCGGAAGCGGTCGCCCTGCACCTGGCCGACCCGACGGGCGGCCTGGTCGCCTCCGTCGAGTCGCTGCTCCTGCGCCAGGTCTCCGGCGACCTCGCCGCCCGTGCCGAGGCCGACGGCCACCGGGACGGCCTCTTCCAGGTGGACTGGCCGAAGGTGGCCCCGGCAGAGCAGGACACCTCCGGAACAGGCGATTTCGCGGTGGTCGGCGACACGGACCTCGCGTTCGGCGCGCCGGCGTACCCGGCCCTGGCCGAGCTGCCCACCACCGTTCCCGCAACCGTCCTGTTCGCCGCGGGCCCCGGCATCGGCGGCGCCACGGACGCGCCGGAGGCGGCCCGCGCCGCCACCGGCCGGGTCCTGGACGCCGTACGGGCCTGGCTCGCCGACGAGCGGTTCGAGCAGTCCCGGCTGGCGATCGTCACCGAGGGAGCCGTCACACTCGACGGAACAGCTCCCGACCCGGCCCTGGCCGCGGTGTGGGGCCTGGTACGGGCCGCACGCGCCGAGGCGCCCGACCGGTTCGCACTGGTCGACACGGACGGCACCGACGCGTCCCGCGCCGCACTCGCCCAGGCTCTGGCCTCGGGCGAACCGGAGATTGCACTGCGCGACGGCGTCCCGCACGCACCGCGCCTCGGCCGTGTCCCGGCGGGCGGCCACCTCCCGCTCCCGGCGGACCAGCCGGCCTGGCACCTGGACAGCGTGGAGAAGGGCACCCTGGACAACCTCGCCCTGACCGCCTTCCCCGAGGCGACAGCCGAGTTGACGGATGGTCAGGTCCGTATCGCCGTACGGGCGGCGGGCGTCAACTTCCGTGACGTGCTCAACGCGCTCGGGATGTACCCGGGCGAGGCCGGCCTGCTCGGCGGCGAGGGCGCGGGTGTGGTGACCGAGGTCGGTCCGGGGGTGTCGGGGCTGGTGGTCGGTGACCGGGTCATGGGCATGTTCCCGGGCTCGTTCGGGCCGGTGGCGGTGGCGGACGCGCGGACTCTTGTGCGGGTTCCGGCGGGCTGGTCGTTCGCGCAGGCCGCATCCGTGCCGATCGTGTTCCTGACGGCCTATTACGCGTTGACCGATCTGGGTGGTGTCAAGCCTGGGGAGTCGGTGTTGGTGCATGCGGCGGCCGGTGGTGTGGGTATGGCCGCGACCCAGTTGGCGCGGCATTTGGGTGCTGAGGTGTTCGGTACGGCGAGTGTGGGCAAGTGGGACACCCTGCGGGGCCTGGGCCTGGATGAGCGTCACATTGCCTCGTCGCGGGATACGGAGTTCGAGGCGGCCTTCCTTGCGGTGACCGGTGGTCGTGGCATGGATGTCGTGCTGGACTCGCTGGCGGGTGAGTTCGTGGATGCGTCGCTGCGGTTGCTGCCGCGGGGTGGCCGTTTCCTGGAGATGGGCAAGACCGATATCCGGGATGCGGAGGCTGTTGCCGCCGAGCATGCGGGTGTGACGTATCGGGCCTTTGATCTGTGGGATGCCGGTCCGGAGCGGATCGGTCAGATGCTGGACGATCTGGTTGTCCTGTTCGAGGCGGGGGTGCTGGAGCCTCTTCCGGTGACGTGCTGGGATGTGCGCAGGGCTCCGGAAGCCTTCCGGTATCTGTCGCAGGCGCGGCATGTGGGCAAGGTGGTCCTGACCGTCCCGGCCCCGCTGGACCCGGACGGGACCGTGCTGGTGACCGGTGGTACGGGTGGTCTGGGTGCGCTGGTGGCGCGTCATCTGGTGATCGGGCATGGCGTCCGGCATCTGCTGCTGGCCAGTCGCCGGGGCCTGGAGGCTCCCGGTGCTGAGCAACTCGTCGCCGAGCTTGCCGGGTTGGGTGCCGAGGTCGAGGTGGCGGCCCTGGATGTCGCCGACCGCGACCAGCTCGCCACCGCCCTCGCAGCGATTCCCTCCGGGCATCCGCTGACCGGTGTGGTGCACACGGCCGGTGTCCTGGACGACGGTGTGGTCGCCTCGCTCACCCCGGACCGGCTGGCCAAGGTCATGCGCCCGAAGACGGACGCCATGGCACACCTGCACGAGCTGACCCGCGACGCGGACCTGTCCGCCTTCGTGGTCTTCTCCTCCGTCGCGGGCACGTTCGGCAGTGCGGGGCAGGCCAACTACGCCGCCGCCAACGCCTTCCTCGACGCCTTCGCCGCCCTCCGCCGCTCCTCCGGTCTGCCCGCGGTGTCCCTCGCCTGGGGAGCCTGGGCGCCCGGCGCGGGTATGACCGCCGAGCTGACCGAAGCCGATCTCCGTCGTATGGCGCGCGGCGGCATGCGGCCGCTGACCGCAGAGCAGGGGCTCGAACTGCTCGACACCGCCGGTCTCCTGCCGGGGACGGCCCCCGCGCACCGGTCGCTGCTGCTGCCGGTGAACCTGGACCTTCAGGCGCTGCGGGCGCACGCCGAGGCCGTACCCCCGCTGCTGCGCGGCCTGGTGCGGGCGCCGGTGCGGCGGGCGGCGGAGACGGCGGGCGGGGCCGACGCCCGGCAGCAGGACCTCGGCGCGCGGCTGGCGACACTCGCCCCGGCCGACCGGGAGCAGTATCTGGTCGACCTGGTGTGTGCGCAGGCGGCGGCGACCCTCGGACACGCCTCGGCGGACGAGATCGAACCGGACCAGGCCTTCAAGGAGCTGGGCTTCGACTCGCTCACGGCCGTCGAACTGCGCAACCGGCTCAACGCCGCAACCAAGCTGCGGCTGCCGGCCACCCTGGTGTTCGACCACCCGACGCCGACGGTGCTGGCCGCTCATCTGCTTGAGGAGATCACCCTGCCGGAGGCGTCCGGCACCGGTACGGGCGAGGGCCCGGCCGCGGCCGCGACGGCGGGCCCGCTCCTGGTCGAACTGGATCGGCTGGAGGCCGCGCTCGCCGCCGCCACGGTCGGCGGTGACGACCACGCGACGATCACTTCCCGGCTGCAGCGGCTGACGGCGAAGTGGCAGGAACTGGCAACGAAGGGCAGCGGTGCCGGACACGACAACGGCACCGGCTCCGGGGATTCCGGAGCGGCAGTCACCGACGTCGACGACGGGGAACTCGACTCCGTCGAGACGGCGGACGAGCTGTTCGACCTGATCGACAAAGAACTCGGGATGTCGTGATCAGCCGCGGGAAACCGTTGGCATCGGCTCAGGGATGTGGCGTTGGTGGCTGAAGACGACAAGATGGACGACAAGTACGTCGAGTACCTCAAGCGGTTGACCGCCGAGCTGCGGCAGACGCGCCGGCAGCTGCGCGAGGTGGAGACACGGGACCGCGAACCGATCGCGATCGTGGCGATGAGCTGCCGCTATCCGGGCGGGGTGGACAGCCCGGAGGAGCTGTGGCGGCTCGTCGACGAGGGCGAGGACGCCGTCTCCGGGTTCCCCGCCGACCGCGGCTGGGACGTCGAGGCGGGCTACGACCCCGACCCCGACAACCCCGGCACCTTCTACGCGCTCGGCGGCGGCTTCCTGCACGATGCGTCCCGGTTCGACGCGGACTTCTTCGGGATCTCGCCGCGTGAGGCGCTGGCGATGGACCCTCAGCAGAGGCTGCTGCTGGAGATCTCCTGGGAGGCGTTCGAGCGGGCCGGGATCGACCCCGGCTCGGTGCGCGGCAGCAGCACCGGCGTCTTCGTCGGCGCCGCGACCTCCGGTTACGGCGTCGGCGTGAGCGAGTTCCCCGAGGGCGTGCAGGGCCTGCTGCTGGCGGGCAACGCCACCTCGGTCGCCTCCGGCCGTATCGCCTACACCCTCGGTCTGGAAGGGCCCACCGTCACCGTCGACACGGCCTGCTCCTCCTCCCTTGTCGCCCTGCACTGGGCCTGCCAGGCGCTGCGCCGCGGCGAGTGCGACATGGCGCTCGCGGGCGGGGTCGCGGTGATGGCCACCCCGGCGATGTTCTACGAGTTCAGCCGTCAGCGCGGTCTGGCGGCCGACGGCCGGTGCAAGGCGTTCTCCGACGACGCCGACGGCACCGGCTGGGCCGAGGGCGCGGGCATGCTGCTGGTGGAGCGGCTGTCCGATGCCCGGCGCCATGGCCACCCGGTGCTGGCGGTGGTGCGCGGCACGGCGATCAACTCCGACGGCGCCTCCAACGGCCTGACCGCCCCCAACGGCCCCTCTCAGCAGCGCGTCATCCGCGCCGCACTGGCCAACGCGGGTCTTGCCCCGGCGGACGTCGACGCGGTCGACGCGCACGGCACCGGCACCTCGCTCGGCGACCCGATCGAGGCGCAGGCCCTCCTCGCCACCTACGGCCAGGACCGTGAACAGCCGCTGTGGCTGGGCTCGTTGAAGTCGAACATCGGGCACACCCAGTCGGCCGCGGGCGTCGGCAGCATCATCAAGATGGTCGAGGCGATGCGGCACGGGATGCTGCCGCGCACTCTGCACGTCTCCGAACCGTCCCGGCACGTCGACTGGTCGGCGGGGGCGGTACGGCTGCTCACCGAGCCGGTCGACTGGCCGGAGACGGGCCGCCCGCGCCGCGCCGGTGTCTCCTCTTTCGGCATCAGCGGCACCAACGCGCACACCGTCATCGAGCAGGCCCCCGCTCCCGACCCCGCCGACCCGGCCGCGGAGCCGCAGGCGCCGGCCGTCGAGCCTCGGGCGCTGCCCGTCGTGCCGTGGCCGGTGTCCGCGCGAAGCGAGGATGCGCTGCGCGCCCAGGCCGCCCGGCTGCTGGACCGGCTGCGGCAGCAGGCCGAGCCGCCGAGTCCGGTGGACGTCGGCCATGCGCTCGCCACCACCCGGGCCGCCCTGGAGCACCGGGCGATCGTCCTCGCCCCGGACCACGAGACCGCCGTGCGTGAACTGACCGCGCTCGCCGAGGACACCCCGGGCACCGCGACCGTCCGCGGCCGCACCGTGCGTGGCGCGACGGCCTTCCTGTTCGCGGGTCAGGGATCCCAACGGATCGGCATGGGACGGGAGCTGTACGAGGCGTACCCCGTCTTCGCCGCGGCCTTCGACGCGGTGGACGCCGAACTGCCGTTCAGCCTGCGAGAGATCGTCTTCGATGACGACGCAGACCGGCTGAACCGTACGGAATACGCCCAGCCGGCCCTGTTCGCCCTCGAAGTGGCCCTGTTCCGGCTGTTGGAGGAGTGGGGCGTCGCCCCGAAGTTCCTGCTGGGTCACTCCGTGGGTGAGCTGGCCGCCGCCCATGTCGCCGGTGTCTGGTCCCTCGCGGACGCCTGCCGTCTGGTGGTGGCGCGCGGCCGGCTGATGCAGGCGCTCCCGGCGGGCGGCGCCATGACCGCGCTCCAGGCCACCGAGGAGGAGGTGCTGCCCCTGCTGGGCGACCGGGTCGGTATCGCCGCCGTCAACGGCCCGCGCTCGGTGGTGGTTTCGGGTGCGGCCGAGGCCGTCGAGGAGGTGGCCGCGCACTTCCGTGCCCAGGACCGCAAGACGACGGCCCTGCGGGTCAGCCATGCCTTCCACTCGCCGCTGATGGAGCCCATGCTCCAGGAGTTCCGCGCGGTCGCCGAGGCCGTCACCTACCACGCGCCCCGGCTCACGATCGTCTCCGACGTGACCGGCGAAACCGCCTCCCCGGCCGACCTCTGCTCGCCCGACTACTGGGTCCGGCATGTGCGCGAGCCGGTCCGGTTCGCCGACGGGATACGGCTGCTGGAGAAGCGCCGTGTGACCCGGTTCGTCGAACTGGGCCCGGACGGCACCCTCACCGCCCTCGCCCAGGACTGCTTCGGCGGCGAGGGGCCGATGGCCGTGCCCACGCTGCGCAAGGACCGGACCGAACCCGCCGCGCTGATGGCCGCGGTCGCCACGGCCTTCGCACACGGCACGCAGGTCGACTGGCCGGCCGTCTTCGCGGGCACCGGAGCACAGGCCGTGGACCTGCCGACGTACGCCTTCCGCCGTGAACGGTACTGGCTGGAGGCGACCCCGCCCGCAACACCGGACACCGCCGAAGGCGGCGCCGGGGACGCGGCCTTCTGGACGGCCGTCGAGGACGAGGACATCACCGCCCTCGCCGACACCCTGGACGTCGACGAAGGGCTCGTCCGCCCCCTCGTACCCGCCCTGTCGTCGTGGTGGCGCGGCCGCCGCGAACTCGGCCGGGTGGACGGGCTGCGCTACCGCATCGGCTGGCAGCCCGTCGACCCCGCCGCCGACACCCCGCTCACCGGCCGCTGGCTGGTCGTCGTCGCCCCCGGCACCGCCGACCACGCCCAAGTCCGTACAGTGGCCGCCGCGCTGGCGGCACGCGGCGCCGAGCCGGTGCTGTGGGAGTGCGCGCCCGACGAGGAGCGGGCCGCACTGGCCGCCCGGCTCGCCGACGCAGGCACCCTCGCGGGCGTCCTCGCACTGCCCGCCGAAGAGCCCTCAGCCAGCGACGGGGAAGAGTCCCCGGCGGACGTCCTGTTCCGGACCGTACGGCTCGTGCAGGCGCTCGGCGACGCACAGGTGACCGCCCCCCTGTGGCTGGCCACCCGCGGTGCGGTGGGCACCGCCGCCTCCGACCCCGCCCCCGACCCGTCGCAGGGCGGGCGGT
>NZ_JBEOZU010000178.1:0-7831 GCF_040298185.1 Streptomyces sp. NPDC001634
ACCCGGCGGGGCGCTTACCTCTCTCTGGGGCGCGGGGCCCCCCGCCCCGGGCCCGCGCCACCCCCCCCCCCCCCCAGCGGCTCCGATCAGCCGACCGCTCCGATCAGCCGACCGCTACGACCAGCGGACGCCTGTCAGACGCTCGTACGCCTCCGTGTACTTCGCCCGGGTCGCCTCCACGATCTCCGGCGGCAGCGGCGGCGGGGGCTGCTCGCTCGTGCGGTCCCAGCCGGAGGCCGGGGAGGTGAGCCAGTCCCGTACGAACTGCTTGTCGAACGACGGCTGGGGGCGGCCCGGCTCCCACTGGTCGGCCGGCCAGAAGCGGGAGGAGTCCGGGGTGAGGACCTCGTCGGCCAGGACGAGGGTGTCGCCTTCGTAGCCGAACTCGAACTTGGTGTCCGCGAGGATGATCCCCCGGTCGCGGGCGATGTCACGGGCGCGGCCGTAGACCGCGAGGGTCGCCTGCCGCAGCTGGGCCGCGGTCTCGGCGCCTACCTGGCGGGCGACCTCCTCATAGGGGACGTTCTCGTCGTGCTCGCCGACCGCCGCCTTGGTCGCCGGGGTGAAGATCGGCGCTGGCAGCTCCGAGCCGTCGACCAGGCCCTCGGGCAGGGCGAGACCGCAGACGGTGCGGGACTCGTTGTACTCCACGAGTCCCGAACCCGTGAGATAGCCGCGGGCCACGCACTCCACGGGCACCATCCGCAGGGACTTGCAGACGAGGGTGCGGCCGGCCCAGTCGGCGGGGGCACCGGGCGGGAGTTCGGTACTCAGTACGTGGCTCGGGACCAGATCGGCGAGCTGGTCGAACCACCAGAGCGACAGCTGGGTGAGGATCCGGCCCTTGTCCGGGATCTCGGTCGGCAGCACCCAGTCGAATGCGGACGTACGGTCGCTGGCGACCATCACGAGGTCGCCCGCCTCGTTCTGGTACAGCTCGCGCACCTTTCCGGTGTGCAGATGCACCAGACCCGGCACCTGGACGGGCTCGGGCTTTTCCACGAATCCGGACACGGTTCCTCCCCGTGGTTCTCTCCAATTGGCTCGATTCTCCCGTATGCGGGCGGCGAGCCGTGTGGCGGGGCCGGTAGGGGCCGGAGCCGGTGCCGGGGTCAGTCCCGTTTGCAGATGCGGTCCAGGAGATTGGCGGTGGCCTGCTGGATGCGGCTGTCCACGTGCCCGGGGCGGTCCAGCGCGGGGGACCAGGCGAACGTTCCGGATGCGAAGACGAGGGCGCCGGAGGGTGCACGGTAGAGGGAGGTCTCCTGGTGGCGCAGGACGCCCTCGCCGTCCCGGTACGGGGAGTGGGCGAGCAGGATGCGCCCCTGGTGCTCGGGCAGCGGGGCGCGCGGGAAGTAGCGGTCGGCCTCCCCGGCGACCATCCCCGCCAGCTCATCGCCCTCATGGGCGCCGGTGGCCTCCCACAGCCAGTGATCGGCGTTGCGGACCACGAGGGGGTGTGGCTCGGGCACCCGGCTCGCGTATTGGATGCCGATCATCTCCTGCTCGGAACGGTCGATTTCCCGCCACAGCGCGGGCTTTCCCGGGCCGCGGCGCTTGCGGCAGGTGAGCAGGCGGTCGGGGACGCCGGACGGGGACGGGCCGAGCTCCACCTGCCAGTACATGGTGTTGGCGGAGAGGAAGACGAGCGAGGTGCCGTTTTCGCGGGCGAGCTCCATGGTCCGGCGCATCTGCGTCGACCAGTACTCGTCGTGGCCCGGGAAGACCAGGCCGCGGTAGCGGGTGGGGTCGACACGGCCACCGTGCAGATCGCGGGCGTCGGCGTAGGCGAGGTCGTAGTGGTAGCGCTCGGCCCAGCGGATGAAGTCGTAGGCGTGACCGACGTGCAGGGGCAGGCCCGCGCCGGCGTACGGGCGGTCGAAGGAGACCGTGGTGGCGGCGTCCGCCTCGCCGAGCAGTCGGCCGTTCTCGTCCCAGGCGTGGTAGAGGCTTGCGCCGGTACGGCCGTCCTCCGGGTAGAGGTTGTACGCCTGCCATGTGATGTCCGGGAGCAGCAGGAGCAGGTCCGCCGGGCGGGCGTCGCGCACGGTGAAGGGGACGTGGGAGCGGTAGCCGTCGGCGGTGGTCAGGACGGCGACGTACGCGCCGATGCTCCAGTACGACGGGATCTGCAGCCGCCAGGAGAGCCACCAGTGGTGGCAGGAGACCGTACGGTCGGCGGTGAGCGGGGGCGGCTGGACGATGCCGGAGAGCCGGGGACTGGTGGTGATCTTGGATGCGCCATCGCCGTCGTAGTGCCCGATCCGGTAGATGTCGACGGCGAACTCCTGGGGCGGGTCGACGGTGATACGGAAGTCGATGGCCTCGCCGGGGGCGACCGCGCCGGTGGAGGTGAAACCCTTGATCTGGCGGTGGACGTCGTCGGCGGAGCGGGGGCCGCCGGCGCGGGGTGCCGGGATACGCGCCCCTTTGGGGCCCTGGGCCGGAACGTGGGGCGGGGCCGGATCCACGTACCAGGGCACCACCTGGCCCGTGTCGTCGAAGTACGTCTCGCTGCCCCGGAGCCAGGGCACCGGTCCCTGGCCGAAAGGGTCCGTCACGGCATGTGCGAGAGCGCCCGACTCCCAACGACGGATGTGCTCCGACCCCATGCGATGTCCCCTCCCTCGTCCCCCGTGAGCCGTCGTAAGCCCTTGCTCTGTACGCGATCGGTCCCAGCACATCACATTACGCACGCACTCCGTCACCGTTCGTCGCGAATTGACGTGAACGGAGTGGGATTCTCCGGCCAGGGCTCGGGGTTGCGGGGGTGAATAAGGAGGTGTTTCCGCAGGTGGGCGGGGTGGAGCGGTGGGTTGGGGCCGTGCGGGCGGGTGGGGCGGGGAGGTTCGGGGTGGGGTGGTCGGGAGGGCGGGGTGGTCGGCACGGGCGGGGTGGTCGACACGGGTTGGGCGGTCGGGAGGGCCGGGCGGCAGGCACCGGTGAGGCGGTCGGGAGGGCCGGGCGGTCGGCACGGGCGAGACGGCCGGGAAGGCCGGACGGCCGGGAAGGCCGGGCAGTCGGCACAGGCAGGGCGGCCGGCGCGGGCGAGGCGGCCGGCAGGGCCGGGCAGCCTGCACGGGCCAGGCGGTCGGCGCGGGCAAGGCAGTCGGCGCCGCTGGGTGGTCGGTGGTGTCGATGGTGCGGGCGGGCCGATGGGGTCGGACCGCTCCGTGTCAGACCAGCCGGACCGGCTTCTCCGGGCGTACGCCCAGGTGGAGGAGCCAGGAGCGCAGCGGGGTCGGGTCGCCCTCCTCGACGAGGGTGAGGACCCGGGGGGTGAGGTCGGCCGCGCGTTCGCCCCTGACCAGGAGGGAAGGGCCGTCCAGCCAGTCGAGCCCGGGGGCCGCTCCCGCCGTGTCCATGGCGGCGCAGCACACCATCGCGGTGACGTGGTCGATGAGCAGTTCGCGACCGGTGCGGGGCGGCTGGAGCGGGAACAGCGGGAGCATCCCGTCGTCCCACAACGTCGGGTCCGGCCCCGGCGGCTGCCCCGTGGCTCCGTCGCCCGGTATCGCCCCTGCGACCGCCTCCTCACGCGCCAACTCGGCACTGAGGCCGACGGCGAGGGCGGCGGTCCGCACGCTGGCGACGGCGCCCTCGTCGTCGGGGTCGTCGGCGTCGTCCGGGGGGCCGCCGTCGCTGTCGAGGGCGGCACCATCGCCGTCGACCGGAACGGCACCGATCCCGGTGGCCTCGTCATCGAAGGTCCCGTCGCCGGAGGCGTCGTCCCCGCGTGGGACATGTGCACCGTTGCGAACGGCACCCACACCGCCGGGCCCGCCCCCGACGGATCGCGTGCCTCCCACGCCCACCCCGAGCGTCAGATACTCCAGCACCCGCTCCAGCGTCGGCCCGTCCGCACCGGGTGTCGCCGGGGGTGCGGTGTGGTGGACGCCCAGGGCGTCCAGGACACGGTGGAGACGGGCCGCGTCCACGCGCCATTTGCGGTCGACGACCTCGTCCGGGTACTCCTGCCAGTCCACCGGGGCCCAGTCCGGGCCGGGCTCCGCAGGACCCCCGTGGAAGAGACGGGCCGCGAGCAGCGACGCGGCCTCGTCCACCGCACCGGGCTCTTCGAGCAGGTCGCAGGCCGGCCGTTCACCCAGCCGGGAGGCGAAGCCCTCCGCCAGCCGGTCCCGGCGGGACAGCTCCGTGAGCGCCGCGACCACGCCCGCGTCCAGGCGCGACGGCCAGCGGCCCATCCGCCAGGCGGGCAGCGCGACCCGGGTCAGGAGCCGGTCCCAGCCCGCGTAGGCCAGCCCCACCTGTTCCTGGGCGACGATCCGCAGACCGTAATCCACAGCCTGTGCACGCTCGGCCGCTGCTGCCGCCACCCCCCGCTCCATCTCCGCCGCGTGCCCACGGCAGCTCCTCAGCAGCAGACGGGCCACCCAGCCGACACCGGCCAGCACCGTACGGGTCACGGCGCTGTGGGCGGGCGCGGACGCCACGGCCACGGCGGCGTCCAGCCCCCGTACGAAACGACGCGCCGCGGCTATGTCAGGGTGCGCCGACGGCCCCGTCCCGGCGACGACCGGAGCAAGAACCGCGCGCAGCTCGCCCACCCTCATCCACCACAGGAACGGTGAGCCGATGACAAGTACGGGCGCGGTCGGGGCGCGGTGGTGGCGGGGAGTCGACAGGCGTATCCCCCGCACCCCGGGTATCTCGTCCCCGGATTCGGGCGACGGCGGGCCGTGGGCGGGGTGGGTACGGTCCTCCAGCCAGCTGTCGCAGTCCGGGGTGAGCGCTATCGCGGACGGGGCGGGGACGTCGAGGCGGTCGGCCAGGTCCCGGACCATCCGGTACAGATCCGGGGCCGCTTCTTCCGTGATCGGGACCGTGGGGCTCACAGCCGGGCGGGCCCGCGCGACGACGAGGGCGATACCGGCGGCGCAGAGCAGGACGACCACGGCGACGCCGGTCACGATCCAGCGGGCGATCCCCCAGTGTCCGCCACTGATGTGACCGGTGGAGCCGCCGACGAGGAGCACGACGGCGACGGCGGCGGGCAGCAGGGCAACGGCCAGCGCCCTGCTGCGGATCCGCAGCACGGCAAGGGCCCGGGAGCGCGCGGCGTGCGCGCCTGCCTCCACACCCATACCGGTCACGACCGGACGTCACCCCCTCTGTCCCGCCTCTGTCCCGCGCGACACGCGCCGTGACGGTCTCCGTCACAGATGTCGCCGCCGGATGCCCGTGCGTTGCTCACTCCCCCACTGTGGCACCCATCACTGACACCGCAATGCCGGTGGGCCAAGTGCCGGAACGCTTGCGCCGCACCCTAGTTGGGCCCCCGGCCCTCGTCAGCCGGATGGGTCACCGCTCACCCGATGGAATGGCTTTGGGGAAAGGTGGATGACGCAGGACAACGGCGAGGCCCCCGATTACACCCCCACCCCACGCCTGATTTCGCCCCGTGACAACCGGATTTCGCCCGTGACAAGAAGTGGGCCCCGAATCCTGGGACGGTTCCGGTGCCCATGGGGTTCATCGACGAACGGGTACACCACTTCCGCCCGGCAGGGCGACGCCTTCGAGTCGGCAACGGCGACGGCTTCGGCCCGGCAGGGGCTACCACCTCCGCCTCAGGCGTCGGCTCCCGACGCCTTCGCCGCGATGTCCGTGCGGTGCTGGGAGCCGTCGAGCCCGATACGGCCCACGGCCGTGTACGCCCGCCGGCGTGCCTCGGCGAGGTCCGCACCGGTCGCCGTGACGGACAGCACACGACCGCCCGCGCTCACCACCGCGTCACCCTCGCGCCGAGTGCCGGCGTGCAGGACGTACGCGAACGGGGCGTCCTGGGCCACCACCTCGTCGAGACCGGTGATCGGGTCGCCGGTGCGCGGGCTGCCCGGGTAGTTGTGCGAGGCCACGACCACGGTGACGGCCGCGTCGTCGCTCCAGCGCAGGGGCTCCAGATCGGCAAGGGTGCCGTTCGCCGCGGCCAGCAGCACGGCAGCGAGCGGGGTCTTCAGCCGGGCGAGCACGACCTGGGTCTCGGGGTCGCCGAAACGGGCGTTGAACTCGATGACCCGTACGCCGCGCGAGGTGATCGCCAGACCCGCGTACAGCAGACCGGAGAACGGGGTGCCGCGACGGCGCATATCGTCGACGGTCGGCTGCAGAACCGTCTGCAGGACCTCCTCGACCAGCTTCGGGTCGGCCCACGGGAGCGGCGAGTACGCGCCCATGCCGCCGGTGTTCGGCCCCTCGTCGTTGTCCAGCGCGCGCTTGAAGTCCTGGGCGGGCTGGAGCGGAAGGACCGTCTCGCCGTCGGTGATGGCGAACAGGGACACCTCGGGGCCGTCGAGGAACTCCTCGATGACCACGCGCTCGCAGCCGGCCGCGTGCGCCTTCGCGGCCTCGATGTCGGCGGTGACGACGACGCCCTTGCCCGCGGCGAGGCCGTCGTCCTTCACGACGTACGGGGCCCCGAAGGCGTCGAGGGCCTCCTCGACCTCGTCCGCGTTCGTGCAGACGTACGAACGGGCGGTGGGTACGCCCGCGGCGGCCATCACGTCCTTGGCGAAGGCCTTGGAGCCCTCCAGCTGCGCGGCCTCCTTGGAGGGACCGAAGACGGGGATCCCGGCCTCGCGCACGGCGTCGGCGACACCCGCCACGAGGGGCGCCTCCGGGCCGACCACGACCAGCTCGACGCCGAGCTCGGTGGCGAGCGCCGCCACGGCCTGTCCGTCGAGGGCGTCGACCTGGTGCAGCTGGGCCACCTCGGCGATGCCCGCGTTGCCGGGGGCACAGTGCAGCGCGGTGACGTCGGGGTCGAGAGAGAGGGAACGGCACAGGGCGTGTTCGCGGGCACCGCTACCGATGACGAGGACCTTCACGGGGTCAGCCTAACGGGCGGGGACGGCCGGTCTTGTGGGGGCCGCCGAAGGGGCTCGGACCGTGGGTTTGTAGGTTTCCCCAAAGAGAGGGACAGTCGTACCCCTTCGCGCCCATGACTGCACTCGTCCGCAACCCGTGCCCTTCGAGCCCCTGACTGCGCTCTTCCACGCCCGTGGCACCACTCACGCGTGGCTATTCGTTCGAGATCTCCTCCACCACCGTGGCGCCCAGCTCCCGGACGATCAGTTCATGGCCCGACAGTGCCGACTCGTCGAGGTCGGGGTCGTCGTCCTCGGGCATGTCGTCCTCGGGGGCGACCACGTGCCGCTCCGGAGCGGGGGGCGCGGCCGGAGACGGTGCGGGAGCCGCAGGTGCGGGCGCGGCCGCCGGAGCCGGCGGTGCGGCCGGACGCGCTGCAGGCGCAGGCTGCGGCGCCGCGGGGCGCGGCGCGGCAGGCGCGCCGGCGCCGTAACCGCCACCCCCGCCGGCGTGGAAACCGCCGCCGGCCCCGGAGCCCGCGGCGGCCGGCGGTGCCGAGCCGCCCGACGGGTCGGTGATGGCCTCGATCTTCCACTGCACGTTGAACTGCTCGGCCAACGCCTGCCGCAGTACGTCCTCGCTGCCGCTGCTCGCGAAGTTGTCCCGCGCGCCCGCGTTCACGAAACCGAGTTGCAGCGTCGTGCCGTCGAAGCCGGCCACCTGCGCGTTCTGGCTCAGCAGGATCCAGGTGAAGCGGCGGCGGTTCTTGACCGCCTCCAGGATGTTCGGCCAGAGCATGCGGGGGTCGAGGCCGCCGGGCGCCGGTGCGGGTGCCGTGGCGGGAGCGGACGGGGAAGGTGTGGGCGCCGGTTGCGCGGGCGGGGCCGGAGTGGACGGGGGCTGCCCGCCGCCCGCGGGCGCCGCCGTGGGCCACCCTCCGGGCCGTCGGCCGCCCCCCGCGGGGGCAGCGGTGGGCCAGGCGCCGGGAGCGGCGGGAGCAGGG
>NZ_JBEOZU010000179.1:0-7826 GCF_040298185.1 Streptomyces sp. NPDC001634
GGACAGGGCGGGATCCCCCGCCCCCGGCGAACAGCCGGTGCCGGAGGGGTGACGGCGGCCACCGGCCGTTCGAGCGCCCGTGAACCTCAACCCACACGGGTTGGAATCCCCCTCTTTTAAGAGGGGGAAGATGTCAAGTTCCCGCTGGGATGTCCCGCGAGCCCGTAAGGCCCAGTCCCTTGCACTGCGGCAATGCGCCGCCGAGCCTTCGACAATCGCGGGCTGGGCCCGCGTCTCGGGAGACGGGGAGCGGCGTATAGAGGCCAGGTGCAGGCTGGATGGTGGAGGTGGGTTGCCGTGGCGCAAAACGAAGCCGTCTCGCCGGGTGAGGGCGCTGCAGTACTGGAAGCTCTGTTCCACCGGTCGCCCACCGGCCTGCTGATCTTGGACACGGAGCTGCGCATCCTGCGGATCAATCTCACCAGGCCGGCTCTGCACGAGGCGCCTACGGAACAGATCGTGGGCCGACACGTCACCGACGTGTATGACCTCTCCGCACCCGGTGAGGTGGAGGCGATGCTGCACAGCGTGCTGGAGAGCGGCGCCCACGAAGAGGGACGCCTCGTGGCGGTGCGTCCCAAGGGTGCACCGGGGCCGGAGTACCTGTTCTCCGTCTCAGCATCTCGGCTGGAGGACTCGCAGGGGAGGATCTGGGGAGTGCTGACGCAGATGCTCGATGTCACCGAACGCGAAAAGGTGGGTGCCCACATACGTGTCCTCAGCTCCGTGCGTGAGCACGTGGGACGGACCCTCGACGTGGTGGCCACCTGCCAGGAACTGGTGCAGGCAGTGGTGCCGGACCTCGCCGACATCGCCGTGGTGGAAGTGGTGGACGCCGTGGTGCGCGGTGAGGAACCTCCCCCAAGCCCTCTGGGACCGGAGGTGCCACTGCGCCGTGCCGCCTTCGCCCACAGCGGCGGAGAGGAGCAGATCCAGGCACACCCGGTGGGCGACGTGCGCGCCCTGCCGTTCTCGACGCCTTACGCCCAGACGCTGGCCGACCTCAAGCCCCGTCTCGTCTCCTTGGGCCCCGACACGCCCTGGCTGGCAGCCGACCCGCCACGCGCCGAGGCGATCCGCGCATCCGGTGCCCGCCTTCTCATCACGGCACCTTTGACGCTGCGTGGAACCGTGCTGGGACTGCTGAGCCTGTACCGCACCGACCAGGTCGATGTGTACGACAAGGGCGATGTCACCCTCGCCCTCGCAGTGGCCGCACACACCGCGCTGTGCATCGACAACGCCCGCCGCTACACCCGCGAACACACCATCGCTCTGACGGTCCAGCGTCACCTGCTGCTACCCCACCCTGACCCGCGGATCACCGTGGAAACCGCGCACCTGCACGTGCCGTCCGAGGCGGGGGGAGGCAGTGGGTTCGACACCTTCGCCCTGTCCGGCGCCCGCACCGCACTGGTCGTCGGCGAAGTCGCCGGACAAGGCATCCATGCGGCCACCACCATGGGACAGCTAGGGACCGCCGCCCGCTCCCTGGCCGCTCTTGACCTGGAACCCGACGAGCTCCTCGCCCGCCTCAACGACACCGCCATAAGCCTCGCCGAGGAACGCGCAGCTCTGCCGCCCGGCGATCCCATGCCACTCACGGCAAGCTGCGTGTACGCGGTCCACGACCCGCTCGCCCAAACTTGCACCATCGCCCTGGCAGGCCATCCCCCACCCGTCATCGCCCATCCCGACGGGACCACCGAGATGCCCGACCTGCCCGCCGGACCTCCTCTGGGCACAGCTGAGGGACCCCCCTTCGCCGCCACCACAATCTCCGTTGCCGAAGGCAGCGTCCTCGCCTTCTACACTGCGTCACTGCTACGCAACTCACCGTCACCGGAGACTCTCCCACGGGTGCTGGCCCACCCTGAGCGGCCACTGCAGGATCTGTGCGATGACGTGCTCTACCGGCTGCGGAACGACACCCGCCACAGCGACGTCGTCCTCCTCCTCGCACGCACTCACCCATTCCCCGCCGACCAGGTCGCCACGTGGCATCTCGACCACCACCCCCAAGCCGTTGCTGCGGCGCGCACCCACGCCCGCCACCAGCTCATCCTTTGGGGAGTCGATGAGGAAACCGCCTACACCACCGAAATGATCGTCAGCGAACTGGTCACCAACGCCATCCGCTACGGCACCCCGCCTGCCCAGTTGCAGCTCATCAAGGACCGCACCCTCACCTGCGAAGTCCACGACAGCAATTCCCTCGCGCCACGGCTGCGCCACGCGAAGACCATCGACGAAGGCGGGCGCGGCTTGTTCATCATCGCCCAACTCGCACAGAACTGGGGCGTTCGCTATTCGCTCGACGGCAAGACCGTCTGGGCCGAGCAGAGCCTCTCGCCCGCAACCACAGCCCGTCTTCAGTAGCGGCCTGTTTGTCACGCCACGCATCGTTCGGCGCCTGTCCGGAGTTCCCGCGGACCGCCCGACTCAGATTGCCGGTCTACCGGCCCCCAAGCCTGCCCGTCGCGGCGGTCCGGAGGGGAGCCAGCGCATACAGCCGCCCGAGTCGCGTCCCCGTCCGTCCGGTGTTCAGGAGGCCGATAGTGCCTCGTCTCCCTTGCGGTTGACCGGTCGGGTGCGCATCGGCCTGCCCGGCAGCCTTCGCCTTGCGAGCGCCCTGCGCAGAGACCGATCCTGAAAGAGGCATGCCGACCACCGTAGGACCGAGCGCAGACGGTTGCGGAAGCTGCGGGGACCGCGGCCCGCGCGGGGAGCGGGTTCCTGATGAGGCTTGTCGTCGATCTCAACCGCGGGAACGGCGCGCCGGACGCGCTCTACGCGGAACTGCGCAAGCAACCGGTCAGGCGGGAGGACGACGGCACCTACCTGGTCAGCACCTACTACGAGGTGCGGAGCCTGGCCAACGACCCGCGGCTGAGCAACGACACGAGTAACCGCCCGTCCGGCTACGCCCGCGTCGGACAACCGGACCCGGAGACCGGTCTGCCGCCCAGCTTCATCTTCACCGACCCGCCCGTGCATGACCGGCTGCGCGACACCATCAACCGGCCGTTCGGTCCTCCGCACAGCCCCAGGTTCCTCGACGGCCTGCGCGGAGAGCTGGCCAAGGTGGTCACCGAACTGCTCGACGCCTTCGAAGGCAAGGAACAGGTCGACATCGTCGAGGACTTCTCCTACCCCCTTCCCGTCACCGCCATCTGCAAGGTTCTCGGCGTGCCGCGCGAGGACGAACCGCGCTTCCACGTCTGGGCCGACGCCCTGGCGTCGTCACTCGATCCCCAGGCCGGCGGCGCCGACGGCCAGGAAAAGGCACAGCGGGCACGCCAGGACATGGGCGCCTACCTGACCGATCTGATCGAGACCAAACGCCGCCACCCCGGCCCCGGGATGCTCAGCCGCTCGCCCCCGACATGACACCGGCGGACCTGGAGGCCACCGCGGTGCTGCTCCTGGTCGCCGGCCACGAGACCACCGTCAACGCGATCACCAACACGAC
This sequence comes from Streptomyces sp. NPDC001634, assembly GCF_040298185.1. Taxonomy (NCBI): domain Bacteria; kingdom Bacillati; phylum Actinomycetota; class Actinomycetes; order Kitasatosporales; family Streptomycetaceae; genus Streptomyces; species Streptomyces sp. NPDC001634. Next base: position 3,473 of record NZ_JBEOZU010000179.1, read on the forward strand.
CCTCACCCTGCTGCGCCACCCTGACGTCCTCGACCGCTTCCAGAAGGACCCGGACCTGGCCGTCCCCCTCATCGAGGAAGTGCTGCGCTACGAGCCCCCGGTCCAGTTCGTCCCGTGGACCACCGCCCTGGCCGACATCGACGTCGCGGGCACCACGATCCCCAAGGGCTCGCCGGTCTGGCTCATGCTGGCCGCGGCCAACCGCGACCCCAGACGCTTCAAGGACCCCGACCGGTTCGACCCCGACCGCAGGGACAACGAACACCTGGGCTTCTACACCGGCATCCACTACTGCTTCGGCGCCCCCCTCGCCCGGATAGAACTCCATGTGGCGGTGCCCGAGCTCTTCCGCCGGGTCAGGTTCTCCGGGCTGCTCGAGGACCCGCCGCCGTACCGCGCCAACGCCGTGCTGCGCGGCCCCCGCCACCTTCCCGTGGCGATCGAGGGCCTCACGGCCTGAGCACCGCCGCAGGGGCTGGGGGAGCTGGTCCAGCTACGTCTCTTGGTCGCGCCGCTGTTTCGTGTTGGCAGGGGAGTCAGGCCGGCCTGAGCTGTGCGTTGTCGCGGTGCTGGGGGCCGCGAGGCCCGTAGTCGATGTCCGCGCCGGTGTTGCTGCTGGTCATGACCGCGGCGGGAGCGTCGTAGGGATCCATGACCGCTTCGATGAAGATCAGCGTGTCGTTGGGCGCGCTGAGGGCCTCCGCCAGGTCCGCGGTGGTCTTGACGACGAACGATCGCGCCGTGGTGTCCGGGCGGAGCACTCTCGGTAGATCCGCGTAGGCCCAGGTCGCGATGTCGTTGTACTGCTCGGTTTTACCGAGGTAACCGCGTTCGATGGTGTATCCGCCGTTGTTGATCAGGAAGATCACCGGCTTGTGGTCGTGCCGGAGGATGGTCGACAGCTCCTGCGCGGTCAGCTGGAATGAGCCGTCGCCCAGGAACAGCAGGTGGCGACGGTCTGGTGCTGCGGTCAGTGTTCCGAGCAGGGCTGCGACCGAGTAGCCGATCGAGCCCCAGTTGATCGATCCGACGAAGGTGCAGCCCGGTGGCAGCTGCAGGCCGAGGAGGGCGTACGACGTCCCGTTGTCGAGGAGGAGCACGTCCCCGGACCGGAGGTAGTCCTGGATTGCTTGCCAGTACGCGGCCTGCGTCAGGTTGGTGGAGCCGCCTGCGGGGGTCCCTGTCGCCGTAGCCCCCCGCCCTGTAGCCCCCCGCTGTGGTGCAGCGCGGCTCGTGCCGTGCGGGACGGTGTCCAGTACGCCGCGGATGACTTCCTGGAGCGTCACCGCCTGATAGTTGTCATCGCCGATGTCCACCGAGTGGCTGCGGGCTTGGATCGTGTCGGCGGGCAGCGAAGCGGTGAAGTCGCCCGTGGTCACCTCGATCGGCCGGTAGCCGATGGAGAGCAGGCAGTCGCTGGTCTCGATCGCCGCGCGCACGTGCGGCTCGCTTGCCTGGCCGTTGTAGATGCCGACGTAATAGGGGAACGTTTCGTCGATGACCGCCTTGGCTGTGCTGATCACTGCTACGGGGAGCCGCATTTTCTCGGCCAGTCCCATGACGTCGGCTGCTACGCCGAAGCGGTCCGCGTCCAGATCCACCAGGACCGCTGGTGACTTGGCGGCGGACAGGTGGTCTGCGATTGCGGTGGTGCACGACCGCAGCCGTTCCGGGTCGCTGGGCGGTTGCGCGAGCACCAGCGGGGCCCCGGGAACCTCGATGTCGAGATAGGCGATGTCGGAAGGCAGCTCCAGGTACACCGGGAGCTTCTCCCGCCAGGCGGTGAGGATCAGCCTGTCGATCTCCGTGACCGCGTTGTGCGGGGTCAGTCTGGCCTCGGCGGCGGTCACCTGTGCGTAGGCGCCGAGGAAGCGGTCCCAGGTGCCGTCGGCCATCGTGTGGTGCATCCCCAGGCCACGGTCGATGGACTTGAGCGGTATCGACCCGCAGATACAGACCACCGGCACGTGCTCGCTGTAGGAGCCGGCGACGCCGTTGATCGCGCTCAGGGCGCCGACGGCGTTCGTCACCAGGAGCGCGCCCATGCCGTTCAGCCGGGCATAGCCGTCCGCTGCGTAGGACGCGTTCAGCTCACTGCAGTTGCCGACCCATTTCAGCGTGCCCGTGTCTTGGAGCTGCTGCAGCAGTTCGAGGTTGAAGTCACCGGGGACGCCGAAGAGGTGGCCGACGCCGGCCTCCTCCAGACGCCGGAGCAGGAAGTCGCCGATCGTCATCCATCGGCTCGGGATGGTGGACATCGCCTGTGCCTCCGAATCGCCGATATCGTCTCCTCCAGGAGGGGAGCGGCTTATATCCATTTTGCGGTGAGAGATGGTTGGAGGCCTCTGGGGGCTCGTGCTCCCATGCACGGGCGGATCAACCAGGGAGTCGCGGGCGCTCTCGTACCCCGGTCCCCGTGGCGGTGGTCGCCACGGCCGGCGAAAGCTCACTGTTGAGGTATGGGCCTCGACGCGCGCAGGGGCGGGAGTGTGGCGAGAGCGGGTCCTATGCGGCCGGCGGTCTCCTCCTGGACCTGGCGGACGACGGCTCGGCGGCCGCGGCTGACCTCGATCAGGCCGTCCTTTTTGAGCTGCGTGAATGCCCGGTGCGCGGTACCGACCGAGACACCGTGGGCCTGCGCGATGTCGCCGACCGTGGGGACGTCCTCGCCGGGGAGCATCGTGCCGTCCTTGATGGCGTCCGCGAGTTCCTTTGCGATCACTTCCCAGGGAGCGAGCTCGCGGGGCGGGGCGGCTTCGACCTTGATGGTCTTGCCGATGGGACCCACAGCCGCGTCCGGTCGGCCCTGGACGGCCGTCTCGCACTGGCCGCACAGAGCCTCAGCGCCGTCCACGGTGACCACGAGCATCGCCCACAGTGATTCGTTGCCACACTCGCAGAGCAGGCGGAGCCCGGGACAGGCCCCGAAGCAAGTGAAAGCGGTCCGCAACTTGCGTGGCGTCCGGACAGGCTGCGGTGGCAGCTCGGCTGTAACTGCTGTCGCGGTCACGGCAGATGATCTCGGCGCCCGGGTGGGCGGCCAGCCAGGTGACGAGGGTCTCGGACGAGCGGTCGGGCAGGAGGTCGATCACTGCTGAGGTGTCGACGTCGATCAGGATGGTGCCGTAAGTGCGGCCCTTGCGGGAGGCGAAGTCGTCCATGCCCAGCACCCTCGGACTGGACGTGGCTGTGGTGGCTGGGGGATCGGGCAGGGCCATCAGCAAGCTGATCAGCGTGACCCGGCTGACCGCCACCGCGAGGTCCGCCGCGACCCGCGCCCCGGCCCGGCCTGCCAGGGCCAGAGCAAGCGCCACCAAGAGGCTGTGCAGCGGCGGGGTGCAGCGCTGGTATCGGATGGTCAGGCCGTCGACCTGCTCGACGAACGTGCAGCGCGAGCAGGCACGTTGGTCGCAGAACAGGCGGCGCACCGACAGGTCGATAACCACCGGCCGCCCGGCGATGGCGGTGTCGGCGAGATGCCGTTGGTAGCGACTGTGCACTCGGCGTGCGGAAGTCCCGCAGGCCGGGCAGACCACCGCCCGGCCTTCCGGAGTACGCGCGGTGACGTGCACCGTGCCACTCTCCGCGAACACCCGCTCCACCTGTACCGACTTCAAGTGCGGGAACACGATGTCCAGAAGCTCGTCACACATACATGACGATGCCAGGAATGTGACGCTCCGTCACTGCCACGAAAATCTTGCCTGAACCTTGAAAACGGCCCCCTCCAGCTCGGGAGTGACCCCACACTTGCTCGACGGATCTCCCCACCTATGTGGCCCTTGGCCGTGGACGGATACCTCTGGGAAGGGCCACCACCCGTGAGCGGGCACGAGTGGGTTTGCGGTACAGGAAGTCCCCTTGGGACTGGGCATGGTCGGCTAGTGCACCGTCCAGTCGCGCCGCCGGGAGTCGGGGAGAGGTCATCGGTCGGGCGCGGGTCCGGCGTGGACGTATTTTTTTGCACGGCGGCTGGACCGCCACGTAAGGTCACCGCATCCCAGGAGGTGAGGTCGTGGCCTCGTACGGCACGATGCTGATCCGCATGCCCCTCGGACAGGCGGCCCCCGTCCTGCGCGAGGTCTGCGCGGCTGGCTACGCGACCTCGGCCGGGCCGAGATTCTGCCTCGTCCATCCGGACCGGTCCGTCGACGACAATGGCGTCTTCGCGCTCGCCGGGCCGATCAGCGCCGAGTTGGGCGCCCCGGTGCTGGCCGCCTTCCAGTACGACGGCGACCGATTGGAGTTGGAGGTCTGGCGGGGGGTGCCCCTATGGGTTTCGTCAACCCGTGGGGGCGGGTTGGGGGTCGTAGAAGGTGCCGTCGCGGAGCATCGCGAAGAGCACGTCGGCTCG
>NZ_JBEOZU010000180.1:0-7757 GCF_040298185.1 Streptomyces sp. NPDC001634
CCACCAGCCTGCCCACCTGCAGAAATGACCGCCCCCGAATGAGCCGAAAGGGTCCGTCAGCAAGCTGACGGACCCTCACGCAAGATCGAGGCTAAGGCCGTCCGAGACCTTGACTTGAACCTTGAGCGTGTCGCCGACGGTACGGTGATCAAGCCGATACTGCTCTACATTGAGGGAACAGAAGCTCAGTTCCGGGCCTGACGCGCAAAGGTAAACGGCCCACCAGTACTGGTGGGCCGTTTACCTTTGCGCGCACTGCCGACCTGAAAGCGCGGAGCCCGTAGGCCGCATAGAGCAACTACCGGACGAGAACCGGCGGCATACCGCTCGACCCGTCCGCACAATGGTGCGGCTTCGCCGTGACTAAGATTTGGTGCCAACAACCCGCGTGGCTCGATGGCGTCCGCCCCGTCGCATCCGGTGTCGTATCCGCCGTCGCTTCCGGGTACGCGCTTGGATACGACATCCCTAAACTGCACGTCTCCGCAGGTCGGGCGGCCTGCGAGCCACCGGCAGGCGCGGGCGACTGTATATCGGTGCAGCAACGCATCCCGATCTACCCACCGGCCGGCGCCGGCCCACTACACACCAACGCATCCCCACGCCAGCCATCCTCCGCCCTCCTGCATCTTTCTCGCCCCTTGATCCTCTTCTCCCAACAGCCCTGACTTGCAGGCCAGCTCGGCGTCCACCGTGCAAAGCGGCGGCACCCAGGCGTAGCCGAGGATGCCGCCGCGCCGGTGGCCGCAATCGCGCGCGTACTCGATTCCCCGAAATTCCACCGCGGTGGGTAGCCTGCAATCGGTCGTGCTAGCCGCCGATCGCGACGCCTTGCGTCGCGCCGTCGGGAATTCCCCTGAAAACGAGTCGTGAATTCACGAGAATTCCAGCATTTTCAAGGCGGATTATGTCTTCAGGCGGGGTGCAGGTCGAGCTATATTTGAATTGTTCCCGGGAGGGGCCGGGAATGGAAAACCCTCCGATGGAATCCACCCGAAAACTGGTTACGGGTGGAGTGTGCCCAAAAAGGCTGGGGTTTTCCCATTCGGAATATGGCCGCGCCTGCGGCACAGAAAGGCTTGCGAGATGACCGCTACCGCTGCACCGACGCCCCCGCCGTCCGGGACCACCCCACAGGCGTCCGCCTCCAGCACGCCGAATGCCCCATCCGGGCCTGGGAGTTCACCGCCCGGTCCGGGCGGGAAGGCGCGCCCGGGCCAGTTGCGGGCGATGATTGCGCAGGTGTTGGCGGCGAACCCGGCGGCGATGTTCACCGTCACGGAGCTGGCGAGGATGCTGGGTTATTCCGGCGGGGCGGTCGGCAATGCCTGCGAGACCCTGGCGGGGCGGGGTGAGGCGGAACGGATCGGCTCCAAACCGCGCATGTACCGGGCGACACCGGCCACCTCCACCGCCGCCCAGCGGGCCTCCGGACCCCCGCCCGCCCCGAGTCCCAAGCCGTCGGTGCCGCACCAGTCCGCCGGGCCGGCGGCTGCAGCTTCACCGCCGGGCGGGCGGCCAGAGCCGATCACCCGGCCGAACGGGCAGCGCTACCACCCCCGGGCGTTGGCGCAGTTGCCGGATGTGGAGGCGCTGCGGCGGCTGCGGGAGGCGCAGGTACCGGTGTTGCTGTACGGGCCGCCGGGGACGGGGAAGACCTCGCTGATCGAGGCGGCGTTCCCGGACCTGATCACGGTGGCCGGGGACGGGGACACCACGGTCGGTGACCTGATCGGCGAGTACACCCAGGACGCGAACGGCGGCTATGAGTTCGTCTACGGGCCGCTGGTAACCGCGATGCAGGAGGGCCGGGCCCTGCTCCTGGACGATGCCACGCTGATCTCGCCGAAGGTGCTGGCCGCCCTGTATCCGGCGATGGACGGGCGCAGGCAGATCCAGGTCAAGGCGCACAAGGGCGAGACGATCACCGCCGCCGACGGCTTCTACGTGATCGCCGGACACAACCCGGGCGTGCACGGGGCGGTCCTGACCGAGGCCCTCGCGAGCCGGTTCAGCGTGCAGATCCAGGTCGGCTCGGACTACGACCTCGCCGCCGCCTTGAAGATCAACCGCAAGGCCGTGCGGATCGCTCGCCACCTCGCGAACAGTCAGCAGGCCGGAGAGGTCGGGTGGGCACCGCAGCTGCGCGAACTGATCGCCTTCCAGAAGATCGCCGATGTACTCGGCACCGAGGCCGCCTTCGCCAACCTGGTCGGCATCGCCCCGCTGAAGGACCGGGACACGGTCGCCGAGATCGTCACCAAGGCCGTCGGCCGCCCGGTCACCGCCCTGGCCCTGGGCCGCCAGCTCTGACACCAGCCCGGGCCGGGCACCGCCCCGGCCCGGGGCCGCCACCCCACCACCGACTCCTGGAAGGGACCGATCCGCCATGCCCGCACCCGCCCACGTGCTGACCGCCCCGCCCGCAGTGACCGAGACCGAACTCGATCTGGCCCGTTGGGAGGACGACGGCGGACCCGCCGTAGAGCCTCGCCCCGGCCCACAGGCCCCCCACTGGCTGCGTATCGCCGCCGCCCTGGGGGAGCGACTGCCCGAACTCGCCGAACGCGAGGACGTGATCGTCACCTGCGAGCACGGCACCCGCTCGGGCGCCCCGGCCGCCTTCTACCCGGTCACGGCCCAACTGGAGATTGACGCAGGGCTCTTCGCCCCGTTGTACCCGGCCACCATCGACCCCACCCGGGTGGGCGACGAGGAGAACTATCCGGTCGCCTGGGGCGCGTTCACCACGAGGCCGCGCACGCCCGCCACAGCGTGTGGACCACGCCGCCGCCGCTGCGCGGCACGGCTCTGGATGCGGCAGCTCAGCTCCTGGAGGAATCCCGGGCCGAGCACGCCCACCTTAACCGCCGCCCGGGCGACCGCCGGTTTCTCAGGGCCGCCGTACACACCCTGGTCATGGCGGACTTCACCAGCGCCACGCCCACCGGCCGGTGGCAGGCGGCGATGGCGGCCGGGCTGATCCTCGCCCGCCGGGACGGCGGAATCCTCGACCCGGACGAGACCGACCCCCTGGAACAGACCATCACCGCCGTCCTGGGCCAGGACCTGCTGGCAACCCTCGGCCAGATCTGGACGGCCGCGCACACCACGGCCGACGAGGACGAGCAGGCGATGCTGGGGCACGCCGCAGCCTGGTGCCAGGCGCTCGGCACCGATCCCGCCGGACCGGAACCGGCCCCCGACCCCAGCGGCCGAAAAGGCGAGCTCGCCGAGGCGATCGGCAAGGTCGTCGGCGCAGTGGCGGCGAACGAGGCCGCGCAGGCGGCGGCCCAGGTCCGCATCGAGGCCGCCCGTACGGCCCGGACCCGGGCGAAGGCCGCCCAGGCCGCACACGCGCGGCAGGCGGCGCAGACGGCCGAGAAGGTCTTCGCGCCCGGGGGACGGCCCTTCATTCCGCAAAGCCAGCGGCACAAGGGCCGCCGCGCCCCCTCCCCGGTGACTGGAACACGGGCACCCACCCCGGCCGAGAAGGCGGCCGCCGGGCAGCTCGCCCGGGCGTTGCGAGCGGCGGCCTACCGGGAACGCACGGTCACTGTCACGGCCTCAGCCGCCCCGCCCGGACGGCTGAACATGCGCGGCGCGCTGGCCCGGGACGCGCAGAAGGCGGCTGGTGCCATCCCCACCGCCCAGCCCTGGATCCGCGCCCAGCGCCGCCAGGGCCCCACCCCGCCGCTGCGGGTCGGCATCGCGGTCGACGTTTCCGGCTCGATGCGCGCCGCCGCAGCCCCCATCGCCTCGGCCGCCTGGATCGTGGCCAAGGCCGCCGCCCTCACCGACCCCGACTCGCGCAGCGCCACCATCGCCTACCGCCGGTCACTGACCGCGATCACGGTGCCCGGCCGCGCCCCCACCCGGGTGACCGAGTTCGACGCGGACGGCGGCGGCCACAGCCTCGCCGAGGCCACCGACGCCCTGACCGCAGGGCTCGACCTCATGACCTCGGGCGCGGGCCGCCTCTTGGTGATCGCCTCCGACGGCTACTACCGGCCTGAGGGAGCCGCCCCCGCCGCCGAACGCATCGCCGCCCTGCGCGCGGCGGGGTGCGCGGTGCTCTGGCTCGCCTTCGACGCCGACCCCCACCCCCTGCCCGGCACCACCCTCCTCGAACTACCGGTAGCGGACCCCCTTCTCCCACACTCGCGGCACGCACCGAACCCCTCCACGCGCCGGGAAGGTGATCAATTTCCGTGCGCCGCAATACCCCAATGTGGAGTAGATGGCGGCCATCAAGCGGGAGTTGGCGCTCTCACTCGGCGAGGCGTCCTGACCCAGGATCGCCAACCAGCCGCAACCATCGCGACGATGACTGAGGTCAGCCCACCTGACGGACCGATGCGCCAATGAGCACGCCGCCAGACACGGTGTACGTGCCGTCGTACACCTTGACCGTGCCGTCGGTCTGGGTGGCGTACAGCACCGCGCTCACCCGGGACGCTCCGAACTCGCTCACGGTGCCCAGGGTGATGCTTTGGGTGGTGTCGAACCCGGCTACCCAGTGGTCGTATGTGGCCCCGGCGATGTTGGAGCCGCCGAGCGCCCACGCGGCCGCATAGTCGTGATCCGTGATGTCCTGGTAGTACTGCGAGACCACCGCGGAGGCGTTGGTCAGATGCGGCCGAGCAGGGGGCGGGGCTACCGTCCGGACCACGACGGCCGTCGTAGCCGGTGCCGGAGACGTCGGCGTAGGGCTGACGGTTGTGGTCGTCGGGTTGGGCGACGTCGAGGCCGGCACGGTGCGGGTCACGGTGACGGCGGGGGCTGCTCCGGAGGCCGTTTTTGCGGCGCAGGCGGTGAGAGGCAGACAGGCGAGCAGAACGACAGCCGGGACGGTGCAGCGCACGATTCCCCCCAGAAGTGGCGCGATTTGGTGGAGCCACTGTGACAGCCGCGGGGACGCCGGGCGCGTACCGTTGCGAGACCGTGACTCGCTGTCATGTGGTGTGTCAGAGACGCAAGACGCCCCGCTGACCCGGCCGGAGGGTTCCGGGGGCGGGGCGCTGCACGGCCGTGGCACGGGCCGCGCATCCCACCGGCGCAGGAGGGCCGCGCGGCCTCGCGGGGGCATGACGGTGGAAGTCGTCGCGATCCCGGAGGATGCACCGGCAGCTGACGCCCGGCCGGAAGTCCGGCGGCCGCGTAACTGCGGCACAGCGGGCTGCCAGCCGGAACCCCGCCCACCGGGTGGCAGCATCATTCCCAGGCGAGTTGGCCGGTGAGCGCCTGGCCTCGCGGCGCCGGGACGCCGGCGTGCGGCTGGGTGGTGCGGTGGGTGAGGACGGTGTTGCGGCGCTGGGTGCGGTTGTTGGCGACGGCCCTCTCGACGGCCTCGGTCTGGCCGATGAGCATGACGCCGTTGCGGGCGCGGGTGACGGCGGTGTAGAGCAGGTTGCGCTGGAGCAGCATCATCCCGGCGGCGCTGACCATGGGGACGATGACGTACGGGTATTCGCTGCCCTGGGAGCGGTGGACGGTCAGCGCATAGGCGTGGACCAGCTCGTCAAGGTCAGTGAAGGGGTACGTGGCCACCTCACCGTCCGGGAAGGCGACGGTGAGCTGGTGGGATTCGAGATCGACGGCGGTGATGGTGCCGCTACTGCCGTTGAAGATGCCCGTCTCGCCGCGGTGGGGGTTATTGCGGATCTGCTGGACGCGGTCGCCGACCCGGAAGGCGGTCCCACCGTGATAGTGCTGGGGCTTGTCATCGGCTGGAGGGTTGAGGCGCTCTTGGAGGCGCAGGTTGAGGTCGGTCATGCCGGCGATGTTCTTCTTGCCCGGGCACAGGACTTGGATGTCCTCCGGGCGGACCCCGAAGTGTTTCGGCATCCGCTCGCACACCAAGTCCACCACGCGCTGGGCGATGTCTTCGGCGGTGGGTACGGGCCGGTTCCAGAAGACCTTGGGGTCCTCCCGAGGGAGTTCGCCGTGCAGGATGCGGTGGGCGTTGATGACGATGGCGGCGCTGTCGTCATGCTGCCGGAAGACCTTGGTCAGCCGGGTGCGCGGGATCTTCTCGACGTCGAGGAGGTCGCGCAGGACGCGACCGGGGCTGACGCTGGGCAGCTGGTCGGTGTCGCCGACCAGGAGAAGGTGGCAGCCCTCACGGACGGCGGCGAAGAGTCTGCGGGCCAGGGCGAGGTCGAGCATCGAAGCCTCGTCGATCACCACCAGGTCGGCGGCTTCCAGGACGCCGGCATGGTCGAAGAGAGAGTCACCCTCGGGCGGCCGGATGAGGCGGTGCACAGTCATCGCTGCCTGCCCGCAGGTCTCCTCCAGGCGCTTGGCGGCCTTCCCAGTCGGCGCGGCCAGGGCGACGACCGCCCCGGCCTCATCGGCCACCTCCACCAGGGTGCGCAGGGTGTGGGTCTTGCCGCAGCCCGGCCCGCCGGTCAGCACAGACAGGGGCCGGGTGAGCGCGGCGTGGATCGCCTGGTACTGCTCCTCGGTCAGCCCTGCCGTCTCCGCCGTGGTCAGCGCGCTCAGCCGCTGCTCCCAGTCCGCGAGGTCGGCCAGGGCGGACGAGGAACCGAGCAGGCGGCGTACGTGCCAGGCGAGCTGGGTCTCGTCGCGGTGCCAGCGTGCGAGTAGGGCAATCTCGGTGTCCGCCACCGCGTCGGTACCGTCCATCACGGGCAGCGGCAACGTCTCGGTGACCACCTCACCCTGCCCGGACAGCGTCTGCAGGGCGTGGCGCAGGACCACATCGTCGAGGATCTCCGCGGTGGCCAGATCATCGTCGGACAGCAGCTGGCGGGTGCGGGCGAGCAGGACACGGACTGGCAGGTAGCAGTGGCCTTGGCCGCCGGCCTGGTCCAGCTCGTGCAGCAGCGCGGCCTGGAGCCGTTCCTCGCTGTGCTTGGGGACACCGACGGCGAGAGCGATCTTGTCGGCGTTGACGAAGCCGACGCCGTACACGTCCCGGCACAGCCGATAAGGGCTCCGGCGAACGACATCGATCGGGTGGTCGTCGGTATCGGCGTACGTGGTGTAGATCTTCACCGCCAACCCGGGCGTGATCCCCAGCTGCTGCATGAACATCATGATCTCGGCGATGGCCTTCTGTTCCTGCCAGGCCGCCGTGATCCGCCCGAGCCGGATCTCACCGATGTTGTGGACCTCCAGCAGCCGCTCCGGCTCGGCGTCGATGACTTTCAAGGTCTGTTCGTGGAAGGTGTCCACGATCGCCGTCGCCAGGACCGGGCCGATCCCACGGATCATGCCCGAGGCCAGGTAGAGGCGGATCGCCCGCTCGTCGGCCGGCACCGTACGCTCACACCGCTCGGCCCTGAACTGCCGCCCGTAGCGCGGATGGTGGGCCCACGAACCACGCAAGCACAGACTCTCGCCCGGCTTTGCCCCGAAGAGCGCCTTGCCGACGGCGGTGATGCTCTCCTCGCCGTCACCCGTGGACGTCAGTCGGAGCACCGTGCGCTCGTCGTAACTGACATGCAGCAGGTGGTCGACGACGCCCTCGATCACCTCGTCGACGTCCGCGGGAACGTGATGGGCCACGTGCTTGCCTCTCCCAAGGTCAGGGCCGATACCGTGCCGGATCACACCGTGCTGTCGTGCGGCAAGGCAAGAGCCAGCATGAGCCTCAGAACTGCGGTTTGTCGCGCAACTGGCTAGTAGGACTCCGTTGGGTCTGTCTTGATCTTGGTGTGGTCCTGCTGGGCAGAGGTCGGTGGCAGGTGGTGCAGACGCCGGTCCAGCAGTTCAGCAGGTCCTGGAGGGTG
>NZ_JBEOZU010000181.1:0-7745 GCF_040298185.1 Streptomyces sp. NPDC001634
CGGGGGCCGGGGCGAGGGCGGCGGCCAGCAGGGCCGCGGTGGTCGCGGCGGTACCGGCCGCGGCGAGACGGGAACCTCGGATGTGCCGTATCCGACTCATCGGTCTCCTAGGGAAGGCGCGTGGGGGCGCACGTGGGGGGCAGGGGTGGGGGCCCTGACGTCCCCACGATTTAAGGGTTCATGACATGTCATGTCCATAGAGCGTTCGAGGAGATGTGTGAGGGGTCAGAATCGTTTCTGCAACGCTTTGACAGAACTGCGACGCTTCCGGGGAGCAGGCGCGTGAAACTGCCGTTCTTCGTGTACGGGACCCTGCGCCCCGGCGAGCACAACCACGACCTCTTCCTGCGCGGCCGCATCCGGTCCGAGGAGCCGGGGCTGCTGCCGGGCGCCGTGCTGTACGACGGCCCCGGCTACCCGTATGCCGTGGAGGCGGCCGACGGCGCGGTCAGCGGCGAGATCGTCACCGCGCTGCCCGAGGCGTACGGGGAACTGCTCGCCGTCCTCGACCACCTGGAGGAGTACGTGCCGGGCGATCCCCGCAGCCTGTACGAGCGGGTTGCCCGGGATGTGACGGCCGGGGACGGCAGGACCGTACGGGCCTGGGTGTACGTCGCCGCGCCCGCAGTCGCGGCACGGCTGCGGGCGCACGGTACGCCGATCAAGGGCGGGGACTGGCTCACCCGTCGCTGAGGCGGCGTCCTGTCGAGGGCGGCAGTCGGCCGTTCGCGTCGCTCGTGCGGGCGACCGGCGTGTGCGCCACCTCCCCGCCGTCGGACCGCCTTGCCTAGGGTCCCGGCCATGAGCGAAAGCGACATCACCCGGCGGCGTGCGCTCGCGCTGGGCGGCGCCGCCGCGGGTGCCGTCCTGGGGCTCGGGATCAGCTCCTGCTCCTCCTCGCACCGTGGCCTGCACGGGCCCGGTCCCGACAAGGTGCCGGCGCCCGCCCCCGGCGCCGAGCTGTGCGTGCTCAACCCGAGCGTCACCGAGGGGCCGTACCACCTGCCCGGCGCGCTCTTCCGCAAGGACATCACCGAAGGCAAGAAGGGTGTCCCGCTCACGGTACGGCTGACCGTGCGCGACCAGCCCCACGCCTGCGCCCTCCTCAAGGACGCGGCCGTCGAGATCTGGCAGTGCGACGCCTGGGGCTACCACTCCGGCTATCAGGGCGAGCATCCCGGCGGCACGGTGCCCGCCGCGGGCAAGGACACCAGCGGTGCGAACCCCCTGACGTATCTGCGCGGTTACCAGACGACCGATGCCGACGGCGTCGCCGAGTTCAGGACGGTCTTCCCCGGCTGGTACACACCGCGCGCGCCCCACATCCACGTCAAGGTGCACACCGGGGGCCACAGGGCCGGCCTGACCTACGAGGGCGGCCGGGTCAACTGGACCGGCCAGCTCTTCTTCGACGACCGGTACGCCGACGAGGTGTACGAGAAGGCCCCCTACACCGCGCACACCGGGAAGCGCACCCGGCTCGCGCAGGACACCGTGTACCACGGGGGCGGCGCCAGGGACGGGCTGATGGACGTCACCGGGGACGTGGACAACGGGTTCGTCGCGACGCTGACCGTGGGGATCGACCCGACGCGCGAGCACTCCGGGGTGGGGGGCGGCGAACCCCGGCAGCCGAGTGCCCCACCGCCCGACGAGACGCCCGAGCCGCCGCGGGCCACCCCGTCCGAAGGAGCGTCAGCGAGCACACCCCCGCCGGACAGCGCGGCGAGCGCCTCGCGCACGCCCGCCCCCTGACCGGGCGGCGCCACACCCTGCGGTCCTATCCCGCGGCGGCCTCCTGGCCCACCCGCTCCAGCCGCACCGCGCACACCTTGAACTCCGGCATGCGGGAGGTGGGGTCGAGGGCCGGGTTGGTCAGCGTGTTGGCGCGGCCCTCGCCCGGCCAGTGGAACGGCATGAACACGGTGTCGGGCCGGATGGCGCGGCTGATCCGCGCGGGCGCGACGGCCCGTCCGCGCCGCGACACCACGGCGACCGCGTCCCCGTCCACCGCGCCGAGCCGCTCGGCCAGCCGCGGATGCATCTCCACGTACGGCCCGGGTGCGGCGGCGTTCAGCTCCTCGACGCGCCGGGTCTGCGCCCCGGACTGGTACTGCGCCACGACCCGCCCGGTGGTCAGCAGCACCGGGTACGTGTCGTCGGGCTCCTCGGCGATACCCCGGTACGACACGGCAGCGAATCGCGCCCGCCCGTCCTCGGTGGCGAAACGGTCGAGGAAGAGACGGGGGGTACCGGGGTGTGCCCCTTCGGGGCCCGGTCCTACGACGGCCGGCTCGGGGGCGCCCTGCGCGGCATCGTGTGGCCGGCCGGCCGGGTCCGTCGGCTCGGCGTCGCCGGACGGGTTGTCGGGCAAGAGGCCGAGGGCAGCGCCCTCGCCGTCCCGGGCGGCGGTGGCCGCGGAACGGGCCTGGGCCGTTCCGCCTGCGGTTGCGTCTTCGGTGGTTCCGGTCGGGCTCGTCGCGGCCCCGGTCCCGTCTTCGGCGGTCCCCTTCGTGGACGTCGTGTCCGAAGTCCGCGCGCCGGTGGTCCAGTTCTCGGCTGTCCCGTCTGTGGGCCGGGCGGTGGCTGTTGCGTTCTCGGTCGTCGTGCCTGGAGTCCGGGCGGGGGTGGTCCAGTTCTCGGCTGTCACGTGTGTGGGCCGGGCGGTGGCTGTTGCGTTCTCGGTCGTCGTGTCCGAAACCGGGGCGGCGATGGTCCCGCCCGCGGCGTCGCGCGACGGCTCCCCGTCCGAGCTGCTCGCGTCCTCGTCGGCCGGAACCGCCGGGCACGGCCAGAACAGTCCGTTCTCCTCCGCCAGCCTCCGGTATGTGATCCCGGAGTAGTCCGCCGGGCCGCCCGCGCTGGCGCGGCGGAGTTCGGCGAAGACCTCCTCCGGGTCCGTGGGGAAGCCCTTCTCCACGCCGAGGCGGGCGGCCAGTTCGTGCAGGACCTCCAGGTCGCTGCGGACCCCGGGCGGCGGGGTCAGCGCGCGGCGGCGCAGCAGGACCCGGCCCTCCAGATTGGTCGTCGTGCCGGTCTCCTCCGCCCACTGCGTGACCGGCAGGACGACGTCTGCCAGCTCCGCCGTCTCCGAGAGGACCACATCGCACACCGCCAGGAAGTCCAGCGAACTCAGCCGCTCCTCGATGTGCGCGGCGCGCGGGGCCGACACCACCGGGTTGGAGCCCATCAGCAACAGTGTGCGGACGTCCGAGCCCAGCGCGTCGAGGAGCTCGTAGGCGCTGCGGCCCGGCCCTGGCAGCGAGTCCGGGTCCACCCCCCACACCTCGGCCACGTGCCGTCGCGCCGCAGGGTCCGTCAGCTTGCGGTAGCCGGGCAACTGGTCGGCCTTCTGGCCGTGTTCACGGCCGCCCTGCCCGTTGCCCTGCCCGGTCAGGCAGCCGTAGCCGGACAGCGGGCGGCCGGCGCGGCCGGTCGCCAGACACAGGTTGATCCACGCGCTCACCGTGTCCGTGCCCTTGGACTGCTGCTCGGGCCCGCGTGCGGTCAGCACCATCGCGGCCTCCGGCTCGCAGAACAGCCGTGCCGCCTCGCGGAGTTGAGGAACGGACACCCCCGTGATCCGCTCCACGTACTCCGGCCAGTGCGCCATCGCCGCCGCCCGCGTCCCCTCCCAGCCGCTCGTGCGCTCCTGGATGTACGCCTCGTCGGTGCGTCCCTCGGCGACGACCAGGTGCAGCAGACCGAGCGCCAGCGCCAGGTCCGTGCCGGGCCGCGGAGCCAGATGCAGGTCCGCCTGCTCGGCGGTCCGCGTGCGGCGCGGGTCGACGACGATCAACGTGCCGCCGTTCTCGCGCAGTTCGTTGAAGTACCGCAGCGCCGGCGGCATCGTCTCCGCGAGGTTCGAGCCGACGAGGATCACACAGCCGGTCTTCGGGATGTCCTCCAGCGGGAAGGGCAGCCCCCGGTCGAGCCCGAACGCCTTCACGCCCGCGGCCGCCGCCGACGACATGCAGAACCGCCCGTTGTAGTCGATCTGCGAGGTGCCGAGGACCACCCGGGCGAACTTCCCGAGCGCGTACGCCTTCTCGTTCGTCAGGCCGCCCCCGCCGAACACCCCGAGCGCGTCCGGGCCGTGCTCCGCCCGCGCGTGGGAGAGCCCCCGCGCGATGCGGTCGAGGGCCTCGTCCCAGCCGGCCGGCACCAGGACGCCCTCGGAGCGCACCAACGGCGAGGTCAGCCGCACCCGGGACGACAGCAGCTCCGGCGCCGTCCGCCCCTTGCCGCACAGCGCGCCCCGGTTCACCGGGAAGTCCGCGCGCTCGGCCACCTCGACGCCCCCCTGCGGCAGGGGCGACAGATTCATCCCGCACTGCAGGGCGCAGTACGGGCAGTGGGTGGGCGTCGAGGTGGTCTGCATGCCGCTCAGCGTGCGTCGGGCGTGTTACGCGCCGGGGCGCCCGCCGTTACACGGCCGGGACCAGGACCTCCCCGTCGGTCGGCGGGCGGCGTGAGATCCCGGCCGTCCGTGCCTCCTGCCGGTTATTGCCGGTTACTGCCGGTTCAGTGCGCGCGTGGCGCCCGCCGCGATCGTCGTCGCCAGGACCCAGCCGGTGGCGATCAGCAGATACGACAGCCACTGGTATCCGCCGCGCGGGGCGAACGCCGGCTCCTGGCCGAAGTCGATGATCGGCAGCAGCAGGTCGAGGGTGTAGAAGAGCGGGTTGAACTCGGGCGACTCGGATGGCTTGAGTGCGGGCGGATGGTGCAGGGCGAAGGTGAGCGTGCCGGTGCACAGCAGTAACAGCAGCCAGCCGGCGGCCCGCATCGGGCGGAAGCCGTAGCCGACCGCCGCGTCCTGCACATAGCCCCACAGCCGGGCGTACCGCGGCAGGGTGCGGCGGTGCCTGCGGAGCTTGGCCAGCTGGACGGTGCGTGCGGCGGCGTCGTCGCCCGCAGTGCGGTACGCCTGCGTCAACTGCTCGTAGGGATACGGCAGGTAGCCGTCCGCCTCTCGTTCCAGCAGCGGGAGGCGCTGTTCGGCGGGGAGGTGCGGGGTGAGGACGCGGTAGCTGAGCCCGTCGATCCGGACACGTCCGGGAAGTACTCCGGGCGGCACATGCAGGATGTCCAGCTGGGCACGGCGCAGATTGACGTCGCCCTCGATGGGCGCGGCCTCGCGCAGCCACAGTTCCCCCACGGCGCAGCTGCTCGCGCGCAGGGCCTGGCCGCCGGGGTTGGACAGGCGGGCGTAGGCGAAATTGAGCTGGCGCGGAACACGGGCGCCGCTGAGATTGACCCGGCCACGGGCGCGCAGCCGCATGGCGTGCAGATCGGTGCCCACCGCCAGGGTCTCGGCGTGCAGAGCGGTCTCGCCGGGGGAGGACAGCTCCGCGTCATTGAGGTTCACCTGCCCGCCGACAGTGGCCCCGTTCAGCCGGACCTCGCCGTGGGCGACCAGCCCGACGGCCCACACGTCCGTGGCGATCTCCGCGTGGTTGAGCTGGAGGACGGGCTCCTCGGCGGTCTCGTCGGGGCTGCCCAGCCGCGCCCCATTGGTGAAGAACGCGCCGGAGATCCTCGCCCCTGCGAGCCGCACCGGACCCGTGATCCGGCAGCAGGAGATCCGCAGCACCCCGTCGACACGGAGAGTTCCGGCGGTCAGCCCCGGAAGGACCGAGTCGCTCAGCACCAGCGCCTTGATCTGCGCCCCGTACAGGTTCGGGACCTCGTCGAAGTGACAGGACCGCAGCCGGACGGGGTGTCCGACCGTCCCGTACATCAGGTGGAGCACCCCGGTGATGCGCGCGCCCCACACCTTCAGCCCGGCTATCTCGCCGCCCCGGGCCGGCCCGTCGAGCAGCAGCGCCCGCAGCACCTCGGCCCGTACCGTCCGCTCCGGGCCCCAGGACGCGCCCGCCGTCGGGTCGTCGTCGGCGCCCTCGCGGAAGTCGACGCCCTCGCCGAGCGGGAAGGCCTCCCAGATACGGCGCTCGGCGGGCGTCAGATCCGTGATCTCCATGCTCAGCCCCCGGCCGCCGCCAGCGCCCTGGTGACCCCGTGCTCCTTCGGGCCGAGGAAGGTCGGGGCCGGGTGGAACAGGGAGTCCAGGGCCGCCTTGCTTGCTGCGAAGACCTCCCGGGTGCCGCCGTAGTACCAGGTCACGTCGTGTTTCTCGTCGACGCCGACGCCGTACGAGGACACGCCCGCCGACCGGCACAGGGCGACCGCGCGGCGGATGTGGAAGCCCTGGCTGATCAGGACCGCACGGTCCACGCCGAAGATCTTCTTCGCCCGGACACATGAGTCCCAGGTGTCGAAGCCCGCGTAGTCGGTCACGACCCGCCCGCGCGGTACGCCGTGCTTCGCCAGATAGGCGCGCATCGCGTCCGGCTCGTCGTAGTCCTTGCGGCTGTTGTCGCCGGTGACGAGGACGACCTTGACGCGGCCCGCCCGGTACAGCTGCGCCGCCGCGTCGAGCCGGTGGGCGAGGTACGGCGACGGCTCGCCGTCCCACAGGCCCGCGCCGAAGACGACGGCGACGTCCGTGCGCGGGGCGTCCGCGGTCGTCCGCAGCCGGTCGCCCGTGGTCAGGAACATCCACGTCGCCGGAAGCAGGGCCAGGACGCACAGCAGCATCAGGCCCTGCACGGCCCTGCGCTGCCCGGCGCGCGTGCGTGGCAGGCGCGGTCTGCGGATCCTCAGGCGCGACAGGCCCATCGAAACGTGTCCCCCCGGGTTCGGTGGCTTCACCAGTGTCGCCAGTGGGGACGCAGCGTACGGTGATCCGGTTCGCGCGGACCACGAGGGGCGTGCGAAAGAATCACCGCGCCCCCTCACACCATCCACCACCGCACCGTGAAGCCCTGGAAAACAACGCGGTCACGGCCACGCAACGGCGTGGCAACCTCGTACCGCCAGGATCGGTCCATGACGGCGTCGAACCCTCCTCGCGACGAGTCCCACCTCCGCCCCGGCGGCCAGCCACTCCGTGGCGCCCACCTCGACAGTACGGCGCAACTCATGAACCGGATCACCAGCCAGCTCGGCAGCCAGCTCAGCCTCGTCTCCCTCGACGGCACCCGGCGCCCGGCCCCGCCCGCGCTCGTCCTCGTGGCGCACGGCAGCCGTGATCCCCGCGCCCTCGCCACCGTGCACGCCCTCGCGGAACGCGTCCGCGAGCTGCGCCCGCACCTGCCCGTGCACCTCGGTCACATCGAGCTGAACGAGCCCCTGCTGCCGGACACCCTCGCCTCCCTCGGCGACGCACGCGCCGTCCTCGTACCGCTGCTCCTCAGCCGCGGGTATCACGTCAAGCACGACATCCCGGAGGCCGCCGCCGCGGCGCAGGCCGACACGCGCGTGGCGGCCCCGCTCGGCCCGCACCCCCTCCTTGTGGAGACCCTGTACTCCCGGCTCGTCGAGGCCGGCTGGCGGATGCGGCTGAGCGACGCGGAGCGCCGCGCGAGCGCGGTCGTGCTCGCCGCCGCGGGCTCCCGCGACCCCGACTCGGCCGTCGACACCCGCCGCACGGCCCAGCTTCTCGCCGAACGCCTCGGCGTCCCCGTCCTCCCCGCCTACGCCTCCGCCGCCGCACCCACCGTGTCCGCCGCGGTGCGTGCGCTCGCCGCCCGCGGCCGGCACCGGGTCGCCGTCGCCTCGTACTTCGCCGCGCCAGGCCGCTTCGCCACCGAGTGCGCGGAGGCCGCCCCGTGGATCGCGGCGGCCCCGCTGGGCGCCCACCCGGCGATGGCCCGCCTGGTCCTGCACCGCTTCGATCAGGC
>NZ_JBEOZU010000182.1:0-7686 GCF_040298185.1 Streptomyces sp. NPDC001634
CCCGGGTGCCCGTCCCGGCCCCGGTGCCCCGAAGCCCGGTGGCCGTCCGGCCGCGCCCGGCCAGGGCCAGGGTCAGGGTGGCCCCCAGGGCGGCCGTCCCGGCGCCCCGCGTCCGGGTGCCCAGGGTCCGCGTCCGGGTGCCCGTCCGGCCGGTCCCCGTCCGGGCAACAACCCCTTCACCTCCGGTGGCTCCACCGGCATGGCGCGCCCGCAGGCGCCCCGTCCGGGCGGCGCCCCGCGTCCCGGTGGCCACGGCGCTCCCGGTGCCCCGGGTGCCCCGCGTCCGCAGGGCGCGGGCCAGGGTGGTCCCCGTCCGCAGGGTGCGGCCGGTGGCGGTCCGCGTCCGCAGGCTCCGGGCGGTCCCCGTCCGACTCCGGGCGGCATGCCCCGTCCGCAGGGCGGTCCGCGTCCCGGCGGCGGTCCCGCCGGTCCGCGTCCGAACCCCGGCATGATGCCGCAGCGTCCCGCTGCCGGCCCGCGTCCTGGTGGCGGCCCCGGTGGCCGTGGTCCGGGCGGTGCGGGTCGTCCCGGCGGCGGCGCCGGTCGTCCCGGTGGCGGCGGCTTCGCCGGTCGTCCCGGTGGTGGCGGCGGCGGTGCTCGTCCGGGTGGCGGCGGCTTCGCCGGTCGTCCCGGTGGCGGTGGCCCCGGCGGCGGTGGCGGCGGCTTCGGCGGCGGCCCCGGCGGTGGCGGCGGCGGTCGTCCCGGCTTCGGCGGACGTCCGGGTGGTCCGGGCGGCCGTGGTGGCACGCAGGGTGCGTTCGGCCGTCCCGGCGGTCCGGCGCGTCGTGGCCGCAAGTCGAAGCGGCAGCGCCGTCAGGAGTACGAGGCCATGCAGGCCCCGTCGGTCGGCGGCGTGATGCTGCCTCGCGGCAACGGCGAGTCCATTCGCCTGTCGCGCGGTGCGTCGCTCACCGACTTCGCGGAGAAGATCAACGCCAACCCGGCGTCCCTCGTCGCGGTCATGATGAACCTGGGCGAGATGGTCACGGCCACGCAGTCCGTCTCCGACGAGACGCTGCAGCTCCTCGCCGGCGAGATGAACTACACGGTTCAGATCGTCAGCCCCGAGGAGGAGGACCGCGAGCTGCTCGAGTCCTTCGACATCGAGTTCGGCGAGGACGAGGGCGACGAGGAGGACCTGGTGGTCCGCCCGCCGGTCGTCACCGTCATGGGTCACGTCGACCACGGCAAGACCCGACTGCTCGACGCCATCCGCAAGACGAACGTCATCGCGGGCGAGGCCGGTGGCATCACCCAGCACATCGGTGCCTACCAGGTCGCGACCCAGGTCAACGGCGACGACCGGGCGATCACCTTCATCGACACCCCGGGTCACGAGGCGTTCACCGCCATGCGTGCCCGTGGTGCGAAGTCGACCGACATCGCGATCCTCGTGGTGGCGGCCAACGACGGTGTGATGCCTCAGACGGTCGAGGCCCTGAACCACGCCAAGGCGGCCGACGTGCCGATCGTGGTCGCGGTCAACAAGATCGACGTCGAGGGCGCGGACCCGACCAAGGTGCGCGGTCAGCTGACCGAGTACGGCCTGGTGGCCGAGGAGTACGGCGGCGACACGATGTTCGTCGACATCTCCGCCAAGCAGGGTCTGCACATCGACAGCCTCCTGGAGGCGGTCATCCTCACCGCCGACGCCGCCCTGGACCTCCGGGCCAACCCGAACCAGGACGCGCAGGGCATCTCGATCGAGTCCCGCCTCGACCGCGGCCGTGGCGCCGTGTCGACGGTCCTCGTCCAGCGAGGCACGCTGCGGGTCGGCGACACGATGGTGGTCGGCGACGCGTACGGCCGCGTCCGGGCGATGCTCGACGACAACGGCAACAACGTGGCCGAGGCCGGCCCGTCGACGCCGGTCCAGGTCCTGGGTCTGACCAACGTCCCGGGCGCCGGAGACAACTTCCTCGTGGTCGAGGAGGACCGTACGGCCCGCCAGATCGCGGAGAAGCGCGCCGCCCGCGAGCGCAACGCGGCCTTCGCGAAGCGCACGCGCCGCGTGTCCCTGGAGGACCTGGACAAGGTGCTGAAGGCCGGCGAGGTCCAGCAGCTGAACCTGATCATCAAGGGCGACGCTTCTGGTTCGGTCGAGGCACTGGAGTCCTCCCTGCTCCAGCTGGACGTCGGCGAAGAGGTCGACATCCGCGTCCTGCACCGCGGCGTCGGTGCGGTCACGGAGTCGGACATCGACCTGGCGATGGGCTCGGACGCCATCGTGATCGGCTTCAACGTGCGCGCGGCCGGCCGTGCGGCGCAGATGGCCGAGCGCGAGGGCGTGGACGTCCGGTACTACTCGGTCATCTACCAGGCGATCGAGGAGATCGAGGCGGCCCTCAAGGGCATGCTCAAGCCGGAGTTCGAGGAGGTCGAGCTCGGTACGGCGGAGATCCGCGAGGTCTTCAAGTCGTCCAAGCTGGGCAACATCGCCGGTGTCCTCATCCGCTCGGGCGAGGTCCGACGCAACACCAAGGCCCGCCTCATCCGCGACGGCAAGGTGGTTGCGGAGAACCTCACCATCGAGGGCCTGCGTCGCTTCAAGGACGACGTCACCGAGATCCGCGAAGGGTTCGAGGGCGGTATCAACCTCGGCAACTTCAACGACATCAAGGTCGACGACGTCATTGCGACGTACGAGATGCGCGAGAAGCCGCGGTCGTAAGGCCGACGGTTTCCTGCTGGCCGACGGGACATGGTTCCCGTCGGCCAGCGTGCCGTGTACCGGGGGCTGCCGCCCCCGGACCCCGCTTCGGCCTGAACGGTCTCGTCCTCAAGCTCCCCCAAGCTCTTCGAGCAGGGGGGACCCCGGACGGGCTGGTCGTGGCCGGACTCGGCCCGGCTGCAGGGCTGTGAAAACCCCGTCGAGCCGTTCCGGTGTTCGTTGTACGGTTTTCGTGTCCCTGCCCATGCCGACGGCGGGGCCATCGATCCCGTACCGGCGGGTCATCCGGACACACACATGTACGTGGGGACTTTGTCCTTCGACCTCCTCCTCGGCGACGTACGGTCGCTGAAGGAGAAGCGCTCCGTCGTCCGCCCGATCGTCGCCGAACTCCAGCGGAAGTACGCGGTGAGCGCGGCCGAGGTGGATCACATGGACCTCCATCGGCGGGCCTGCATCGGCCTTGCGATGGTCTCCGGCGACGCGGGGCACCTGACCGACGTACTCGATCGGTGCGAACGGCTGGTCGCCGGACGCCCCGAAGTGGATCTGCTGTCCGTCCGACGGCGCTTCCACGGCGACGACGACTGACCCAAGAACACAGACAGGAAAGAACGGGAGACGGACCAGTGGCCGACAACGCGCGGGCGAAGAGGCTGGCGGACCTCATCCGAGAGGTGGTGGCCCAGAAGCTGCAGCGCGGGATCAAGGACCCGCGGCTCGGCACGCACGTCACCATCACGGACACCCGGGTGACGGGCGATCTCCGGGAGGCGACCGTCTTCTACACGGTGTACGGGGACGAGGAGGAGCGGAAGGCCGCGGCCGCCGGTCTGGAGAGCGCCAAGGGCATCCTGCGCTCCGAGGTCGGACGGGCCGCGGGTGTGAAGTTCACGCCGACCCTCGCCTTCGTCGCGGACGCCCTTCCGGACACCGCCCGGAACATCGAGGACCTCCTCGACAAGGCGCGCGCCTCCGACGAGAAGGTGCGCGAGGCGGCCACGGGCGCTTCGTACGCCGGTGAGGCCGACCCGTACAAGAAGCCCGGCTCCGAGGACGAGACGGACGACACCGCCGAATGACCCAGCAGCACTCCACGCCCGACGGCCTTGTCATCGTCGACAAGCCGTCGGGCTTCACTTCGCACGACGTCGTCGCCAAGATGCGCGGGATCGCGAGAACGCGGCGCGTCGGGCACGCCGGGACCCTGGACCCCATGGCGACCGGCGTCCTCGTTCTCGGCGTCGAGAAGGCGACCAAGCTCCTCGGGCACCTCTCGCTGACCGAGAAGGAGTACGTCGGCACGATCAGGCTCGGCCAGACGACGGTCACCGACGACGCCGAGGGCGAGATCACGGCCTCCACCGACGCATCGAAGGTCACCCGTGACGCGATCGACGCGGGCATCGCCAAGCTGACCGGCGACATCCTGCAGGTGCCGTCCAGGGTCAGCGCCATCAAGATCAACGGC
This sequence comes from Streptomyces sp. NPDC001634, assembly GCF_040298185.1. Classification (NCBI taxonomy): domain Bacteria; kingdom Bacillati; phylum Actinomycetota; class Actinomycetes; order Kitasatosporales; family Streptomycetaceae; genus Streptomyces; species Streptomyces sp. NPDC001634. Next base: position 4,143 of record NZ_JBEOZU010000182.1, read on the forward strand.
GTTCGGTCGTACAAGCGGGCACGGGAGGGCGAGGAGTTCGAGATCCCGGCCCGGCCGGTCACCGTCTCCTCCTTCGCGGTGTACGACGTCCGCGACGCCGTCGCCGAGGACGGAACCCCGGTGCTCGACCTGCTGGTGTCCGTCGTCTGCTCCTCCGGCACGTACATCCGGGCGCTCGCCCGCGATCTGGGCGCGGACCTGGGCGTCGGCGGACACCTCACCGCGCTGCGGCGCACCCGTGTCGGCCCCTACAAGCTCGATGCCGCACGCACCCTGGACCAGCTCCAGGCGGAGCTGACCGTGATGCCGATCGCCGAGGCCGCCGCGGCCGCGTTCCCGCGCTGGGACGTGGACGGCAAGCGGGCCCGGCTGCTCACGAACGGGATGCGCCTGGAGATGCCGGACGAGTACGCGGGCGCCGGCCCCGTTGCCGTGTTCGACCCGGAGGGCCGGTTCATCGCGCTCGTGGAGGAGCTGAAGGGCAAGGCGAAAAGCCTGGCCGTGTTCGGCTGACGCGCTGTCTCCGGCCGATGTCTTCGCCCGTGGAGCGGCGGTCACGGGGATTGCAAGCCGCCGCTCCACGGTCCCCCTCGGTTCCCCCCACAGAGGTGTATCCACTCCCACTCGCCTATTCACCCCATCGAGCGGGCGCTCGGAGTGAACCGAGGGAGCGGAAGGGGGCGCGTTCGCGCAGCCGGGCTATGGGGCGGCCGTGCGTAACTCAGTCCAACCGGCGTTTCACCGGAGCGACCACCGCCACCGGCGGCATTGCGTGCCGCCGGTCACAGGCACCCATGCCGATGCGGGCCCAGGCGACCCGGCATGGCACCCTTAGACCTGCGCATGAGGCAAAGACGGACACGGGTTCGACAAGGAGCGGTCACAGTGCAGCGCTGGCGTGGCTTGGAGGACATCCCCCAGGACTGGGGGCGCAGCGTCGTCACCATCGGCTCCTACGACGGAGTACACCGCGGTCACCAGCTGATCATCCGGCATGCCGTGGAACGCGCCCGTGAGCTGGGCGTTCCCTCCGTCGTGGTCACCTTCGACCCGCACCCCAGCGAGGTCGTGCGCCCCGGCAGCCACCCGCCGCTGCTGGCCCCGCACCACCGCCGCGCCGAGCTGGCGGCCGAGCTGGGCGTCGACGCGGTCCTCATCCTTCCCTTCACCACCGAGTTCTCCCGGCTCTCGCCCGCCGACTTCGTGGTCAAGGTCCTGGTGGACAAGCTGCACGCCAAGGCCGTGGTCGAGGGCCCGAACTTCCGCTTCGGCCACAAGGCCGCCGGAAACGTGGAGTTCCTGGCCGAGTTGGGCAAGACGTACGACTTCGACGTCGAGGTGGTGGATCTCTACGTGTCCGGTGAGGCCGGCGGCGGCGAGCCCTTCTCCTCCACCCTCACCCGACGGTTGATCGCCGAGGGCGACATCGAGGGCGCGCGCGAGATCCTCGGGCGGCCGCACCGGGTCGAGGGCGTGGTGGTACGCGGCGCCCAACGCGGCCGCGAGCTCGGCTTCCCGACCGCCAACGTCGAGACCCTCCCGCACACCGCGATCCCGGCCGACGGCGTCTACGCCGGCTGGCTGCACGTCGGGGGCGAAGCGATGCCGGCCGCGATCTCCGTCGGCACGAACCCGCAGTTCGACGGCACCGAGCGGACCGTGGAGGCGTACGCCATCGACCGGGTGGGACTGGATCTGTACGGGCTGCACGTCGCCGTCGACTTCCTGGCGTTCGTCCGCGGCCAGGCCAGGTTCGACTCGCTGGACGCCCTGCTGGAGCAGATGGCGGAGGACGTGAAGCGCTGCCGGGAGCTGACCGCGGCGTACGAAGCGGGCTGAGCACTCCTGCCGAGCAGTCCTACGGAAACGGGTCGGCCCGCGCCATCAGGCGCGGGCCGGCCCCCTATGACAACAAGAGGCCCCCCCCCCGGGGGGGTGTGGTGTTGCGCGCCGGGGGGTCTGGCCGGGGGGGTTCCGTGGGTTCTCGCCCTTGCCGCCGCGCCTCTAGTCCCCTCGGGCGCCCCCGCCCCCCGGCGGGGGCCCCCCGACCCGTTTTCCCTACTGCTGCCCCGGCTCCGGCTGCGGCGGGTAGGGCTGCTGCGCGGGCGGGTACGGCTGGCCGGGCTGCTGCGGCTGGCCGGGCTGGGCGCCGGGCTGCGGATAGGGCGGCCGACCCGGCGGCGGGTACCCCTGGGCGGGCTGCTGCGGCGGGTGCGGTTGCTGCTGCGGGATGGTGCCGGGCGCGGGCTGACCGGGGATCTGCTGGCCCGGGATCTGGCCCTGCATGGGCTGTCCGGGGTACTGGCCGGGCATGGGCTGCCCCGGTACGGGCCCGCCGGGGATCTGGCCCGGGAACGGCTGGCCGGGCAGCGGCGGGGCGGCCACCGGCGGCTGGTTGCCACTGCCGTCCGACGTCCACAGGCCGTGCGACTGCTGGTGCCGGACGATGTCCTCGGCGACCATCGCGGCCAGCGTGAAGTACGCCTCCCGCACCTTCGGCCGCATCATGTCGAGATCGACTTCGGCGCCCGCCGCCAGGTGCTCGTCGAACGGCACGACCACGACACCGCGGCACCGCGTCTCGAAGTGCGCGACGATGTCCTCCACCTTGATCATCTTTCCGGTCTCGCGCACCCCGGAGATGACGGTGATCGACCGCGAGACGAGATCCGCGTACCCGTGCGCGGACAGCCAGTCCAGCGTCGTGCTCGCGCTGCTCGCACCGTCGACCGACGGCGTCGAGATGATGATGAGCTGGTCGGCGAGGTCGAGCACCCCGCGCATGGCGCTGTAGAGCAGACCGGTACCCGAGTCGGTGAGGATGATCGGGTACTGCTTTCCGAGGACGTCGATGGCGCGCCGGTAGTCCTCGTCGTTGAAGGTCGTGGAGACGGCCGGGTCGACGTCGTTGGCGATGATCTCCAGGCCGGAGGGGGCCTGCGACGTGAACCGCCGGATGTCCATGTACGAGTTGAGGTACGGGATCGCCTGGACGAGGTCACGGATGGTGGCGCCGGTCTCGCGGCGCACACGGCGGCCCAGCGTACCGGCGTCCGGGTTGGCGTCGATCGCGAGGATCTTGTCCTGCCGCTCGGTGGCGAGCGTGGAGCCCAGCGCGGTGGTCGTGGTCGTCTTGCCGACGCCGCCCTTGAGGCTGATGACGGCGATCCGGTAGCACGACAGCACCGGGGTGCGGATCAGCTCCAGCTTCCGCTGCCGCTCGGCCTCCTCCTTCTTGCCGCCGAGCTTGAACAGACCACCGCCGCCTGCCGGACGGCTGCTCTTCGCCTTCTGCTTCTTGTTGTTGAGCAGCCGGTCGGAGGACAGCTCCACCGCGGCGGTGTAACCGAGGGGCGCGGCACCGGGGTTGGTCGGCTGCCGCTGGTCGTGCTGTACGGGCTGCGGCCAGGCGGAACCGACGCGGGGGTCGACCGGGGGCTGCGGCTGGGCGGGCGGCTGCGGGAAACCGTAACCGTCGGGCTGCGCCTGGACGTTGGGCGCGGGCGGCTGCGGGAAGCCATAGCCGGACTGGGGGGCCGGGGGC
>NZ_JBEOZU010000183.1:0-7311 GCF_040298185.1 Streptomyces sp. NPDC001634
ACCAGCCTGCCCACCTGCAGAAATGACCGCCCCCGAATGAGCCGAAAGGGTCCGTCAGCAAGCTGACGGACCCTCACGCAAGATCGAGGCTAAGGTCCCGCTCGAAGTCCACGAGCCTGTCCTCGAAGAGGTGCGGCGCAGAATGGGACAGGGAGAACACCCACGCCACGATGTCGTCCGCGCTGCGCTCGACCACCTGCCCGGCCGGAATGACGTGCCGTGCGAAGGCCTCGAACCCCGCCTTCTCAAGGACCAAGTCCTCGCGGCCCGGGGTGCCGTTGGGAAGTGTTCCCTGGCCCGCACGGCGAACCGGGCCCAGATACCGCCGCACCAGTTCACGGATCTCGGCGTTGGGCGGGGCAGGATCCGAAGGCGATTGTGGCCGAGGCTGCGGTACCGACTCCCCGTACTGGTCCTTGAGGTCGCTCATGTGGACGAACGCGCCACCTGGCTCCAACAACTCGAAGACGGTCGCGGCGACTCGATCCCGGTCCATCCAGTGGAAGGAATTGGCGAACACGACGACGCGGAACTCACCCAGGTCGGCCGGCAGGTCCTCGGCTCGGGAGGTCACCCAACGCGCGTTGGTCACCCCGCGACGCCTGGCCTGTCGCTCGGCCTCGGCCAGCATGTCCTCGTCGGGGTCGACGCCGACCGTCTCGGTGAAGAACCGTGCCATGGCGAGCATCACGGAGCCCGGCCCGCAGCCGACATCGAGGAGCCGGCCCCGGCCGTCCAGGCCGAGGACCGTGGCCAGTGATTCGGCAAAGCCAGGAGCATACGGCAGCCGGCCGCGCTCATAGAAGGCTGCACTTCCCTGGAATAATGTGCTGTCCCAATGCCATCCATCAGGCATATCAATTCACCTCCATGACTTGACGAAGTCGCCACCAGATCCGGGCCTGTCGGTGACGTCGCAGTCATCCTGCGTGAGCCTATCGGCCCAGGTGAAGACGCAGATCCCGCAGGTTCTGTACGGACTCGGCAATGCAGAGCAGCGGCTTGGTCGCCCGATCTCGGCCAGCCGTGCACGTTGGGCAGGGTCCCGCCGAAGGGGCGAGCGCCTGACACAAGGGTGCTCATGGATGCACGGGGATCCGAAGGCACGTGCGCAGGTGCCGATGCGATGACGAGGGGCTTGGGACCGGCTGTCCTCTACTCGCTCAGCCCAACGATGCCCCAGCCGCGTCGGGCGGCTTCAGCGAGAACGCGGCCCCAGTCCTCCAGCAGGTCGGTGAACGCGTCGAAGTCGCCGATCCATGCCCCGGGAACGGCAGCATGCTCGGTGAAGGGCCCGCACATCCCGCTGAGGCGGGGCCGTATCCGCTCCCACGTCGCGGCCAGTTCCCGCGCGTTGTCCGGTGACCGCGCAAGCAGCACGCCGTAGCAGACTCCGGGGTCGTCGCTGAAGAAACCGGGGTCGGTGTCCTCGGCCTCACCGTCCAGCCCGTCCCAGATCAGCCCCATCAGCAACGTGTCCAACTCGGCTCGCAGCAGCGGGTCGACGTGATCGCGGACGGATTCCCACCGCTGGCAGGCCCAGAAGTGGGCCTTGAACGAGCCGCAGGTATGCAGGAACTCGTATATGGCGAAGTAGGCGCCCTCGGGTCCCCTCGGCCACTGCCAGTCGCCCTCGACCACCGGTGCGCCGTGATCCCACAGCCCCGTCTCGTCGGCGTACCAGGCATCCCTCAACCGCGGCAGCCGCTGCCGGGGCGGAACCTCCCCCAGCCATGACCAGTCCGCGATCATCACGGTGATCTCCAGCCCCATGGAGATGAGCTTAACGATCGACCCCGGCGGAGCCCCCGGGCGCACTGTCTGCACCTCCACCAACCATGAAGTGCTGCACTTCGTCGGGCGTGGGGGCGGCAAGAGGCTCAACCGCCGAGTTTTCGTTTGATCAGCAGGACCGGCGGAGACTACCGTGCGTCCCGTGATGTCCTACTGCCTCGCTGCAACGCGGATCCGCCACGCCTGAGCGCGGCGACATGCCCGGCATCCTCGCCGCGCCCGTCAGTCCCAAGCATTCCTTCGGGCACGGAGATTCTTCATGTTCACTCCCTTCGAGGAACTCGACGCGCTACTGGCCGACTTCACGCGCTCGGTCCGCGACATCCTCGGCGACACCTTCGTCGGCGCCTACGTGCAGGGCTCCTTCGCGCTGCGCGCCGGTGACATGCACAGCGACTGTGACTTCGTCGTCGCCACCACCGTGCTTCCCAGCGGGTCGGCGGAGGCAGAGCTCCGCCGGCTCCACGACGAGATCCCGACCCGTCGGGGCTTCCGGACGCGCGGCTGGGATCCCGCTGACCCTCCTCGGCCGGGCAGCCTGGAAGCGACGTATGCCTTCGCCGCCTACGCGCAGTCGTTCGCCGACTGACGAAACCGGGCTCTGGCCCGGCACTCGCCCAGGCCCTCTCATGGGACAACCGCGCCGACGCCCGCCGGGCCGGACAAGCCAGCTCGCCCCGCAGCCCGGTTCGGGGTTGACGTACAGGCCGTTGCAGGCGGTGCCTCCAAGGGCGGCGTAGCGTTCCGGCCGGCAGGCTCGGCCGCGTGGGCGGCCTGTGACAGCTCGGTCGCCGAGTGCATCACTGCGCCCGGTGCCGCGCGTACCCGGCCGAACCGGCAGAGGCCATGGGCCCGGCGGCCGCGGTCCACACCGCCGTGTGCCGTGAGTACGGCGGGCCGTACAGACCGGCGAGCCGCGGGGCTTCGCCGCCGGGTCGAACTACACGTCGAAAGCGGAAAGCGACACCGCGGATGGCGGCACCGTGGCTTCCGGTACAGACAAGGCCGGCTGACGGTCCGGTGGACAGTGTGGTGCGGCTGATGACGGAGACTTGGCGGTGGGATCTGTCCGGCCGACGTGCCGAGCGATGGGCGGGACGGCCGCCGGTCGTACCCAAACCGGCTCGGCGAGCAGGGTAGCGCGGCTCGGCAGACGGCCTCGGCCGGCCACCGGGCCGACCGCGTCGCTGCGCCCCTGACGGCGCCGCAGTGTTCTGGCTACAACTGACGCTTCTGCCGGCAACGGCACCTCCCCTATGGTGAGCCGTCACTTGTGTCCGCCCAGAGGGGAACTGATGGTGCGTAGGACCAGAGTCATCCGAAACGCCGCCACATGCGCGGCAGCCCTACTGCTCTCCGCCTGGATCGCCCCGGCAGCTTCCGCCGACGGCGCCGCGGCCGGGCCGAATCCGGTCGCCGCCCAACTCAACGCCTACTGGACCCCCGCCCGCATGGCAGCCGCCCTGCCCGGCGACACCGGCAAGGGTGCCGAGGGCGGGTCGATGTCCCCGGCCGACTCCCCTGCGGTGGACGGGCCCCAGCCCGGCGAGTACATCCCGCCCAGCAAAAGCTTCGACGGCATGCGCCAGGCCGGCACCTTTTTCTGGACCGACACCACCGGCACGGGGCGCACCTGCAGTGGCTCCGTGGTGCGCAGCCCCGGCCACACCCTGGTACTCAGCGCCGGACACTGCCTGAAGGGTTACTCCGGCACCTCCCCCAAGCGCAACCTGGGCTTCGTGCCCCAGTACCACGACGGGCTCAAGCCTTTCGGTATCTTCCCGGTCCGGAACAATGGCGTCTACGTCCCGCAGCAGTACTACGACCTGGGTGAGCACGCGGGGGCCGAGTACGACTTCGCCTTCGCGGTCACCGAGCCCAACCAAGACGGAACTTCGGTCCAGGACGCGGTCGGCGGGGTGGAGTTGCTCACCGGGACGGGGTACTACCACGCCCCGGTACGGATGATCGGATACCCGGCGGGAGCGGAGAAGCCGTTGGAGTGCTGGAGCTGGACCACCAGGTGGGCCAGCGATGACCCGGCCGACCCGGGTACCTTTCCGCGCATCGCCTGCGACGCCTTCGTGGGCGGCACCAGCGGCGGGCCGATGCTGGTCCCGTGGCCGGGCGGCTGGGCTGTGATCGGGGTGATCGGGGGCTACCACACCGGCGGAAACACTCCCCAGGTCTCCTACAGCGCGTACTTCGGCGCCGCCACCCGGGCCCTCTACCGTGCCGCGATTACCAACGCCCCACCTGCAGGCCCTACATCATGAGACCCAACAGCAAACCCACTGCCCGCAACAACATCCCGTCCACCGGCGGCAAGTCGGCCCGATGGCCCGACACCCACCGTCAGCGATGGGCTCGTTGAGTGCAAGGCGCTCATCGCCAGATCCTTGCGATGGAGCACCATGTGGTGCGCGCCATGCTGCGAACCGTCTACGCGGGGCCGACGCGGTGCTCTTCGGCACTCCCACCCGTTTCGGCAACCCGGCAGGCCGGCTCACGGCGTTCATTGACACGACCGGTCCCCTCTGGTTCCAGGGCAAGCTCGCGGACAAGGTGTACTCGGCCTTCACCGCCTCCAACACCGCCCACGTCGGGCAGGACTCCACGCTCCTGGCGCTGGCGAACACGTCCTACCACTGGGGTGGGATCATCGTGCCCCCCGGCTACACCGACCCCGTCCAGTTCCAGTCGGGCAACCCCTACGGCACCTCCTACGTGGCCGCCGACGGCCCGCCCGGTGAGGTGGCCCTGCAGGCAGCCCGCTACCAGGCCCGCCGCGTCGTCGAGATCGCGGCCATCCTCAAGGCCGGCCGCGCCGCCTGATCCACGGACGAGGCAGTACGGAGGGCCGCCGGAGTGGGTACCACTCTGGCGTTCCCGGATCTGGCCGCTGCCGTCGAGGAAGGGGTTGCAGCCGGTGCCGCCGTGGTGATGCCGGTGCAATCCACCCCGAACGGCCGCCGAGCGGTGCTGCGGCAGCGTCGCGGGGCGTGTACGAATACGTCGGCCCCTGAGCGGTCGCAGCTGGACGCTCCCGCCGGCACTCCCGCCGCGGCCCCCGCCGACGAGCCGCGAAGCTCCATGCGGACAAGGGGTACGACCACCTGCGGCGATGGCTGCGCAAGAGGGGCATCCGCCACCGCATCGGCCGCAAGGGCATCGAGTCCTCGACATGGCTAGGCCGTCATTGCTGGCTCGTCGAGAGAACCGTGTCCTGGCTGGCCGGATGCCGACGCTTGCATCGCCGCAACGAGCGCAAGGCCGAGCACTTCCTCGCTTTCGTCGGCATAGCCGCCGCCCTCATCGGCTACCGCCGACTCAGCAGCTGAGCCGGCCCAAGCCTTCTCTGTCGGTGGCAACCCATAAGGTACGCGCAAACTCTCCAAGGAGGAGGTCCCGTGGGATTTTCGGGTCACCTGGTCTTCGCCCGTAGCAAGCGTCCGCTGCAGGAAGCACCCGTGTTCGACAGCATCAATCAGGAGCTGAAGGACACTGTGCATGCGTGGCGGCCGCGAGCGGGCGGTTGGCAGACCCTCCAGTTCGATCACGGACCATGGGAGGACGACTACCTGTCCGCCCTGGTCGGATGGACCGGCGCACCAGCCTGCGTCGCAGACGTCTCTGACAGCGACATCGCCCTCGTGACCGGGCTGGGAACCAACGGGCAGCGCTGGCAGGCGTGGCTCAACCTGGATAAGGCTGCAGCACTCCTCACCGAGGAACCCGAGGACCTCGACGACGTGAGCCTGTGGGTGGGCACACCCGAGTTCAACGAGGCTGTGAGGCACAAGCGCGCGGAGCTCGACGTGGATGTTCCAGCCGACGCTGAAGGCGCCCTCGTCTGGGCTGCAGCGGCCGGCATCCCGGCCACAGGGCAGCAGCCCCGGATCGAAGAGCTACTGCGCTCGCGGGAGACCTTCGCGGAAGACCTCTTCAGCGCGCTGCTGGACGAGTTGGGCTTCCCCCAGGCCACCCAGCCTTCACCAGAGCCATAAGAAACGGCGCCCAAGGCGACGCGGTGTTCCGCCCACCGACCGCCACCGGCGCCCGGCTTATGGGAGAGCCCCACGAGGGTGGGAAGATATGGCGTGCCCTACCACATCGTGACCGTGACCGGCTCGCACCGCACCGGCTTCGGTCTACAGGTCGAGCCCGCCATTCCCATCAAGGCGTTGGCCGCCCGTGTCGCTGACACCGACGTGCCCGTGCGGGGCGACACTCTGCTTCTGCTCTTTCCCGAGGGCCGCCACGGGCGGGCGATCCTTGCGGACTTCGCCCTGGAAGCGTGGCGCGACGGGGACACGTACTACAGCCGGAGCAGTCCTGATGACCCCGAGTTCACACTTGTCATCGGCACCGAGCGCGGACCGGAGGACCTTCCGCCGGGCACGGAGATCTGGCTGGACGATGCCGCTCCCACCGGCGGTGCGCGAAGCGGTGGCTGGAGCCGGATCGTCGCGCAGTTCGAGGACCTGCCGCGGGTGAGGGTCGATCCTGACGCGGACCCGGAGGTGATGCCGTCACATTCGTCGCCCTCTGAGCCTCCCGAAGATCCAATGACATGAGGTTCCTGGAGTGACGGAATGCGGGACGAAAGTTCGGCAGGGATTCCCCACACCGACAAGCGGCGATCGCGTCGCGATCGTGCAGTGTGTGAGACCCGTGCGGCGCCGACTGCTCGAGCCCATCCCCGTACGCTCCCCCCTACGACGTGCTCCGCGAGGTCAAGCGGCGCGCGAGGCCGACGACCCATCGGTGGCCTCGTGGATCCGCGCTGTCGAGCACCAGCTCAACCGGACGGCGTGACCGAGGACCACACGCCGAACCACTGCTCGGCGCCGTACTCCTCGAACCGCTCCACCTCGGTGAACCCCAGCTTCGCCGCGAGGCGCATCGCACGGTCGTTGGCGATCTGGGTGCAGAGCACCACCGGCTCGCTGGGAAGCACGTCGGCGAACCAGTCGAGCACTGCTGCGCACGCCTCGGCGGCGTACCCGCATCCCCACGCCTCCGGCAGGAACATGTAACCGAGCTCGGCCTCCCCGGCATCCGGACGGACGTGACCCGGACGCTCTGCATCGCGCCGATCGAGCGTGACCATGCCGATCATCGCTCCGTCGAGATCGATCACGAAAAGGCCAGGGCGCCGCCCAGGCACCTCAGGCACCGCGCGCTCGAGCTCATCACGCGGTCGAGGGCCACCGATGTAGGTGCCCACCTCTGGCGATCCGAACAGCTCGATGAACGCCGCACGGTCCTGGGCCTCGGACTGGCGGAGCACAAGCCGTTCGGTCCTGATCGGGGCAGGTGGCCAGGCGCCGGGTCCAAGGTCAGTCATGGCGGGCAACCTATCGCACGCCCGCAGGGCAGGAGCCTCAGACGACCGACAGCGGCAGCAGCTACAACCTGGGCCGCCTAATACTCCAGCCGGACTTCTGTATTTCTGCTGGTCAACGGCCTGGCGGTGGGGAGTGTAGCGGGGGCTCAGTATGCGTGGGGCGGTCT
>NZ_JBEOZU010000184.1:0-3163 GCF_040298185.1 Streptomyces sp. NPDC001634
CATCCGCATATCTCACGCACCACGGACTACCGGCAACACCACACCCACATCAGGATGTTCAGCAAACATCACCCTAACGAGCCGAGATCAGTAAACGAAGTGATTGGGCTGCGGGGTTGCCGTTAGGCTGCCCGCGGAGGTCGCCCGTGGGGATGTCGTTGCTGTACGAGGTTTTGGAACCGCTGCCGGACGCGGAGAGCGCTCTGCGTCGTGCCCGCGAACTCCTGAGAGACTTCGCCGACTGGGCGGACGACCCGGACATCCCCGAGATCGGCCAGGTCGTCACGGCGGAGCAGTACGCTCACGCGCTCACGTTCTTTCGCGAGGGCCGGTTCATGACACGGGCCGGTAGGCGCTTTCCGGAGACGGGCCTGGAGGACTTCTGGAGGCGGCTGCACGCGATGGGCGTGCCGCGTGGCGAGAGTCCGTACGAGGTGCGGGTGGAGCTGATACCCGAGCTCGAGGGGCTTTGGCCGCTTCCCCCGGAGATATGTCTGGAACCGTGGCGCGACGCCTGGCCGCCACTCGTGCTCTCCCGCTTGGAGGACACCTGCAGGGAAGCCGACATCGACGCCCTGGTCGCGGACGTCGGCCCGCTGTCCTTCGACGTGGGCTGGTGCGCCGCGCTGCGCGGACTGCCCTCCAGCAAGCTGTGCGGTGTCCAGCTGTGCCTCAACAGCGTCTGGACCTCCCAGAGCGCCGAACCGGTGCAGGGCACGCACGGTGTCTACCTCTCCATCGGGACCAGGAACCGGGACGTGCAGGAGGAGTGGCTCGCCGCCACTGGCCTGGCTCTCGGCGAGCCACTGCTGGGCTGGTAGCCGTCAGCTCATTTCTGCTCGTGTAGGCCCGGACTTCTGTCCTGGCTCCCCAGTGCGGCGGCTATCCCTGGAGGTAGCGGTGCAGGGAGGTCTAGGGGATGCCGGTCTTGGCGGCGATCTCGCCGAGGCTGCCGCCCTGCTGCTTCAGCAGCCGCGCATAGTCGATCTTGTCGGCGGGGTGGGCGACGGGTCGGCCGACGCGCCGGCCGGCGGCTTCCGCGACGGTGCCGGGCGTGGGCGGCGCGTTCGGCGGCGAAGGTACGTTCCATCTCGGCGAAGAGGGCCAACAGCAGGAAGGCGATGCGGCCCACGCCCTCGTCGGCGGTGTTGATCGGAAGCGGGTCGGCGAGGGAGCGCACGCCGATGTTCTTCTCGTTTAGGTCGTTTACGAGGTTGAGGACTTCGCGAAGGTTCCTTCCGAGCCTGTCGAGGGTGTGGACCACGATTGTGTCGCCGGGCCGGGCGTAGGCGAGCAGGTTGGTCAGGCCGGGGCGTTCGCCGGTGGAGTCGACACCTCAACCGGCCGCACCCGCACCACCCTCACCGGCCGCGGGTCCTTGGTGGCGTTCAGCCCCGACGGGCGCACCGCTGGCCATCGACAACTACGACACGTTGCAGTTGTGGGACACCAGAAACCGGGCGCACCCGCACCACTCTCACCGGCCTCACGAACCTTGAGCACGACGCGGTGTTCAGCCCGGACGGGCGGACTCTGGCCGCCGGCAGTGAGGACGGCAGGGTGCAGTTGTGGAACACCTCAACCGGTCGTGCCACCACCCTCATTGGCCACACCGGAGTGGTGACCTCGGTGGCATTCAGTCGGGACGGACATACCGTGGCCTCCAGCAGTGAGGACGGCACGGTCCGGTTGTGGGACACCTCAACCGGCCGCACCCGCACCACCCTCACTGGCCACGATGATCCCGTGTCCTTGGTGGCATTCAGACCCGACGGGCGCACCCTGGTCACCGTCGGCGAGGATGGCACGACGCGGTTGTGGGACGTGAAGCTGCCTGACCAGGCCACAGCGATCAAAAAGATCTGTCAGGCCGTTGGCCGAGACCTCACACCGGAAGAACGCGGACTATACCTCGCAGGCCAGACGCCCAGCCCGGTGTGCCCCACCTGATGCAACTGGTGGTGCAGCGTGGGGCATTCCCCGCCGTTCGCAGACAAGTTCGTATAGGTCGTCGGCCTGGGGTGGCACCGAGCCAGGCCAGCGGGGTTGTCGGTGTACTCAGGCACCCAGTGCGCCTAACGGTCACCGCCGACACACTTCCCTCACAGGCCAGTCCGCAGGGCCAGGAGACGGCTTTGGTGGAGCGCGACGAGCGGCGAGAAGGGGGAGCAGCTGGTCGCGTGCACACTCTGCTCACGGCTCTCCAGCGCCGCGGGGTCGTTCAGCGGCGGGAGCTGATGCGCGACACTGTGCGCCAACTCGTCCAGGCCGCAGTCGAGGCCAGCGATGCCATCAGTGCAGGGCAGCGGCAGCAGATCGCCACTTGGAAGGCGCGCGCCGGCTTCGACAACCCGCCGGTGCCGTACGCACGCAAGGCACCGGACGGCCGGGTGTCGCGGCCGAAGAAGAACACGAAGAAGGAGCCGCTGTCGCACGAGCGGGTGGATCGCCGGTCATGGTTCTGGCAGTGTGGGTGAGTAGTGACACCGCCTGTCGGTCAGTGACGACACCACCCGGTCTCATCGGGGAACGGTATCGATGAGTTTTGACACCACTTGGGTGCTCGCGGTGGGAGCATCGAAGTGCTCTGCGTGGTGAGGGGGCATCGATGCCGCCGAAGTCCAAAGTCGAGCCCGCAATGAGCGGAGCGACACCGACTGACGACCCGTCTGCTGTGAGGATCACCGGTCAGCGGGTCACGCTCCGATGAAGCTCACCGTTTCTGTTATGTCCGCCCGCCCAGTACGCAGCCGTGGCACGCCTTCTTTCTCGAATCCCACCGCGACACCGCAGAACAGCACGAGTCCGTCATCGGCTCCGACCACAAGGCTTCGGCGTATTCGTATGGCGTCCGATTTGTGGCTGAGCGAGGTCGACTTCGGCAAGATCGAAAACCTTCGCATCACGCCATGCCGCGGGAGGGGGCGGCGGCATCCCGCCATGGTGCGAAACCGCCGCCCGACCTCCGACCCAGCCTTTGCTTCACCTATCGATATTCGATAGATTCCCATCGTGGGTCGATAGGAGGATGGGGCATGGGAAAACTGACAGTGCGTGCGCTGCGTGCCGTGCTCGTGGTGGTGCTGACCGGCACCGTGTTCGTACAGGCATTGATGGTGTGGGCGTTGGTCAGCGGGAGTGACCCGGAGGACGGGTCGCTCCC
>NZ_JBEOZU010000184.1:3173-7166 GCF_040298185.1 Streptomyces sp. NPDC001634
CCGCCTTGTTGTTTTTCGTTTTTTTTTGGGGTGGGTTCTTTCTTGGTGGGGTCCCCCTGGTGGGGGGTGGGCGGCCCCGCCCCCCGCTGCGCGTGATCACGATCCTGGGCATCGGAACGGCCCAGGTCGCCCTGGTCTGTGTATGGCGACTGGTAACGATGGTGCGACGCGGAACCGTGTTCTCCCACGCCGCCTTCCGGTACGTGGACGTCATCATCGGCGCGATCATTGCGGCTGCTCTCGTGTGGTTCGCGGTCACGGCCCTGAATGCGCCGGGCCAGCGGGACGACCCGGGCGTCACCCTCATCATGGGCGGGATTGGCGTGGCCATTCTGGGAGTCGCGCTCATCGTGCTCGTGCTGCGGATGCTGCTCGCCCAGGCCGTCGCCCGCGACGTCGAAGCGGCGCAGATGCAGGCCGAGTTGGACGAGGTGATCTGATGCCGATCGCCGTCGACATCGACGTGATGCTGGCCAAGCGGAAGATGTCCGTGGGCGAACTCGCAGACCGCGTAGGGATCACGCCCGCCAACCTGGCGGTACTCAAGAACGGCCGCGCCAAGGCGGTGCGCTTCGCGACGCTCGCCGCACTCTGCGAGGTGCTCAAGTGCCAGCCAGGCGACCTGCTTCGCTGGGAGCCCGAGGACACCGCGGGCGAATGAACCGTGCCTGCCGACGCGTCACCGCCGATCCCGCTTGCCTTTGACCAACTCCGCGAGCATCCCGGGGCCGTACCCGGGGAGATCCCGGGCCTGCTGGAGCGTCTGGCCGAGGTGCCGGACCCTCGCGATCCGCGCGGCGTACGGCACGCTCTGGTCGTGGGCTTCGGCCGCGCACACCTCCCACTCCTCCGTAAACGCATCCTTCACATCCCATGACCGTGCATCGGTCACAAGATCTCCGACGGCACGTCGTCATCTCCCGATCCGCCCGGGCAGGCCCCATCGGCCGAACACGACGCTATGGGGCCGGCTGGAAGATGTCAGCGAAGGCCTCGGACGGGGCTGTTGCCCGAGCCTCGACAAACCATTCCCGACCGAACACCCAACCGAAGACAGGGGCCGGAAGACGAACCACCACCCTCATCACGGGAGCAAGCCGGCCCGACCCTGATACCTCCGAACGGTGGGCGGCAAGAGCCGCCTGTTTCTGACCGGCGAACCGTCGGACATCAATGGTGTGGGTGATGGCCGCGCGCGAACTGTAGGCGGTGCGCAGCGCATCCGCGTCGAACCTAAACGGGATCCTCAGCAGGCGCACCAGCTTCACCAGGCGAACCACGACATCACGCGGCATGGTCGCCTCCAGTACCCGATGTACCCCGGCCAGCTCGGCGGCACGCTTGCCAACTTCGTGCACCCTGACGTGGTCGCGATGGCCGTATCCGCCATTGGCGTCGTAGCTGATAAGCAAGTCCGCGTCTTCCTCGCGCAAGACGGCGGCCAGCCGCTCGGCCGCCTCCTCCGTGTCTGCCCGCACGAAGCGTGCCCGATCCGGCGGATCCGGATAGAGCACGGCACCATGGCCGCTGTTCGCATACCCCAGGTGCACGACGCGTGTCACGCCCAGCACGGCCGCGCTCGCCCGCAGTTCACTCAGGCGTGGCGCTCCGCCCTCCGGCGCGGCATCCATGAGGCCATCCGTGGCGACCACGATCACCACGCGGTGTCCCTCGGCTGCGACCCGCGCGAGCGTGCCACCCGTTAGGAACACCTCGTCGTCCGGGTGGGCGTGAAACGCCAAGACGGTTGCCATGGGCCCATCCTGGACCATGGCACTCATCGGTGTCTCCTGCCTCACCTCGCACATGCTCCGCCGGCCAGGACCCAGCGGAGGCGGAGCGATACGAAACGTGACCACCCCAGCGGCCCGCTCCACCGACTCCACCACCACACCGGCCAAATGCGGCAGCAACTGCCTCAAATCCCCTGAACCGCACACCCAGTTGATGCCCAGTTCAGACCGACTCCGTCACAAGATCTCCGACAGAGCCGAATTGCCTGAACGTCGACACTTCCGCGACTCCAAGAACTTCGACCAGCAACCGCTGCTCTTCGCCACCGACGCTTACGATGCCTTCATCGGTGGCCTTGAGCAGTTGGAACTGCCCATCTGAACCGCATCACTGAACGACATGACGCCTCCACCCCGCCGGGAAACCGCCCGCGGCATCGTCCTCGACGCCGACGGCCGCGTCCTGCTACTGCGCTACGACGAAAACGGCGGGCTGGGCGACGCCCGGCGGCTCACTGGAGGACGGAGAGGACCACACCACGGCGACGCTCCGGGAACTGCGCGAAGAACTTGGTATCGACGGTACGGCGGTCGAACTGGGGGAGCATCTCGCGGAGCGCAGCAAGGACCACCTGGTCGGTGGACGCGAAGTCCGGCAGGTGGAACGGTACTTCCTCACCCGTGTCTCCGCGGCCGCAGTTGGTCCGACGCGCGCCACGCAGGCCGACAACATCCGCGAGCACCGTTGGTGGACCTTTCCCGAACTGCGGGCCACCCAGGACACGGTCTATCCCGCAGGCCTTGCTGATCTGGTCGCTGCCGTCACCGAAGGACGGACGCCGAAGCGGCCTGTCGTCCTGACCTGCGGGCGGCTAACGCCCTCGGCGAAGCGGACATCCGCGAGTCGCGGATCTACGTCGACAAGAAAAGCGGAGCCACCGTCAAGCCCGGCCTGACTGACCTGCTCGCCTACGCCCGCCCGGGCGACACCATCGTGGTGCACACCCTCGACCGGCTCGGCCGCAACCTGCGCGAAGTCCTCAACCTCGTCCACGACCTGAACGACAAGCAGATCGGCGTGCGCTCACTCGCCGACCCGCTGCCGATCAACACCGCCGACGAGGGCATGGGCCGCATCGCCTTCCTGCTGCTGGCACTGTTCGCCGAGATGGAGCGCGCCTTCACCGCTGAGCGGGCCGCCCACGCCCGCGCCGTCGCCGAAGCAGCTGGCCGCCGCATCGGCGGCCCCGTAGCCCACCCCTCCGACAGGATCGAGTACGCGCGCCTGCTCAAGGAGCAGGGCAGCAGCTACGGGGAGATCAGTGCCAAGACCGGCATCCCGAAAAGCTCCCTGCACCGCTACCTACAGGGGTAGCGGCACTGGAGGCGCTGAGGTGGTCAAGGCCGGACGGCGCCTGAACCAAAGGCCGGTCAGCCCCGACGGCCTGCGCTGGTGGTTGCCGCGGTGCGCGGCCTCGGGGCCAGTGCCGCGCGTAGCGCCGGGGTGAGGATGTGGCGGATCTCGGACGGGTTGAGGGTGGCAGGGGTGGGGAGGGGGTTGAGGTAGCGGGTGTAGATGAGGCCGCCGAGGATCGTCACCACGGCCGTGGCGCGGGCGGTCGCATCCCGGCCGCCGAGAAATTCAACAAGCCGGGCCAGCAGCTCGTGTTCCAGGTACTCGCGGATCACCTCGGCGGCCTCGTCGCCCTGGCCGGTGAGCTGTCGGAAGTCGGCGTCCCCCCACAGGTCCGTCACCGCGTCGATCAGGCGGTCAGGGAGGGTGGCCGGGTCGCCGCCGAGGACGGCGTCCGCCGCCAGCGCGTTGGCGCACTGGAACTGCATTACCTCCGCGAACAGGCCCTTCTTCGAGCCGAAGTGGTACGCGATCAGCGCCGGGTCGACCCCGGCAGCCCCGGCCACCGCGCGCACGGTGGTGCCCCGGTAGCCGCGCTCCAGGAACAGCGCGCGGGCCGCCGAGACGATCGACTCGCGGGTCGGCGGGTTGCCACGGGGCCGGCCTCGGGTGCGGGCGGGCGCAGGGGCGTCGTTATTCATCAGCGTTGAGCCTGCGTTGCGTGGTCGGCACAGTCAAGGGCGTTCCGCGAACCACACGAAGGGATGACCCGACACCATGCGTATCGCAGTCTTCGGCGCCAACGGACCGACTGGCCGCCACCTCACCGACCAGGCTCTCGCCGCCGGCCACGAGGTCGTCGCCGTAACCCGCCGCGCCGACTCCCTCACCGAGCGGCCCGGCCTC
>NZ_JBEOZU010000185.1:0-7135 GCF_040298185.1 Streptomyces sp. NPDC001634
CAACATCGCCCGAACACGGTTCACTTCATGTGCGTCCACACAGTCCTCATGCCCCTGAACACTGCAGGCAGACAGACCTAACGGAGTCCTACTAGCAATCTTCCGGGGCGTGTTAGCAGCACCTGCGGTCGGTGGTGATCAGTCCCGGGAACTTCTCGATCATCCGGCCTCTTGGACGTAGTGCAATCCTCCGTCACCTGACCGGCGGCCCGACCTACGACTGGGGTGGTTGCAAGGCGCTGGCGATGACGGTGGTCACCATCTTGCGGACGGCGGTGGTCTGCGGCGGGGCGCTTGTCCGGTCGGCGAACAGCAGGTGCCCGGCCCCGACGAGGGTGGGGGCGAGTGTGTCGATGTCGGCGTCACCGGCCAGGCGCCCCGACTCCCGCTCGGCGGTGAGGTATGCGGCGATCATGGCGGTGCCTTGCATGGCCAGTGGGATGCCGGTCAGACCGGCCTCGCGCAGCCGGGCGCGGAGGCCGTCGCGGAAGGTGATGAGCGCGACGATTGCCACCGTGACGGGCCCGAACAGGTCCTGCAGGGCGTCGGCAAGGTTGTCCACCACGCTCCCGGTGCCGGCGGCGGCACGCAGAGTCGTGGTTCGTTCCTCGATGCCGCGGACGCGGTCGAGGACCAGTTCCGCCAGGAAAGCGTCGAAGTCGGTGAAGTGCCGGTGCAGCACGCCCTTGGCGCAGTTCGCCTCCTCCGTGACCGCCCGGCTGGTCAACGCGTCGGGCCCGTCCCGGAGCAGGACGCGCTCGGCGGCTTCGAACAACTGACCGCGCACGTTGTGGATGTGCACTCCTGACGGCATTGTCTCCCTTTCCGCGCCGCCCCGCCTTAACAAGTGGGCAACCGCCCATTAGTGTGGGCGCATGCCCACTTTATCGCAGGGACAGCCGGACAAGTCCGGCCCCGAGCCCCACCGCCACCGGCAGACGGCCGAGTCATTCGGCGTGGACGCCGAACGCTACGACCGCGCCCGACCGCCGTATCCCCAGGCTCTGGTGGACAGGATCGTCGCGGCAAGTCCCGGTCGGCACGTCCTCGACGTCGGAGCCGGGACCGGTATCGAGGCCCGGCAATTCCAGGCGGCCGGCTGCACGGTGCTCGGTGTCGAGCCCGACGAGCGGATGGCCGCCTTTGCGCGACGCAGCCATGTCGAGGTCGAGGTCGCCAGGTTCGAGGACTGGCAGCCGGCCGGGCGGCAGTTCGACGCGGTCATCGCCGGCACCGCCTGGCATTGGGTGGACCCCGTCGCCGGCGCGGCCAAGGCGGCCCAGGTGCTCCGGCCCGGCGGCCGGCTCGCCCCCTTCCATCACGTCCCCCAGCTACCGGCCGAGGTGATCGACGCCCTCGCCGAAGCCCTCCAACGGGTCGCCCCCGATTCCCCGTTCAACCCCGGCCTGCTGAGAGGATCGGCCGTGGACGCATACCAGCCACTGTTCGCGAAAATCGCCGACGGGATCCGCCAGACCGGAAGCTTCAGCGAGCCGGAACAGTGGCGCTTCGCCTGGGAGCGCACCTACTCCCGAGAGGAGTGGCTCGACCAACTCCCCACCTTCGGTGGCCTCACCCATCTCCCCGCAGACAAAATGGCGGAGGTCCTGGACAGCGCCGGGACCGCGATCGACAAGCTCGGCGGCCACGCCACCATGCCCTACACATCCGTCGTGATCACCTCGACCCGCTCCAACACGGCCTGACCGCCGCAAACATCGGGCGTCGCCGGGCGCGAGCAGACTGGTGAGCTCGGCGACGTCCCCGGGGGAAGAGGACTTGCAAGCGGGGCAGGTTCTCCCGCTCCTTGCACCGGACCTCAGACCAACGGTCCGTCCCGGCGGACCGCACGATTGCTAAAGATCAGCCGATCGGCCCGCTGCTACTGACCTTGCTGGCGTGATGTCGTGGGGGTCGACAAGCTGTGGTTGCCGCAGTAGGCCGGTCACATGAGGTATCCGCAAGGGGGCGGGCTGACCGCGGAGCGACGGGCGTTTCGCGAGCAGATCCGGATGCAGGCGGCCGAGTTATTCGCCCTGAGCCACGACAATGCCGCCGTCGCCAGGCAGTTACGTGTGAGCGTGCGGTCGGTACAGCGGTGGCACCAGGCATGGGAGCACGGCGGAACGCCGGCTCTGGAGTCGAAGGGGCAGGCGTCCAGGCCCAAGCTGAGTGAGGCACTGTTCGAGGTGCTCGAGCAGGAACTGGCCAGGGGGCCGGTAGCCCACGGCTGGCCGGACCAGACCTGGACGCTGGCGCGGATCAAGACGCTGATCGGACGCCGGTTCCACAAGAGCATGACGCTGTCGGCCATCGCGCAGATGCTGCACCGGCACGGCTTCAGCCACCAGGTTCCCGCCCGCCGCGCGATCGAGCGCAACGAGGACGCGGTGACCGGCTGGGTGAAGGAGACCTGGCCCCGGGCGGAAACGCCGTGGCGGCGCTCGGGGCCTGGCTCTGTTTCGAGGACGAAGCCGGCTTCTCGATGACGCCGCCCACCGCACGCACCTGGGCCAGGCGCGGCCACACACCCGTCATCCGAGTGCGGGGACGCTCCCAGCGCCGCTTCTCCATCGCCGCTCTGGCCTGCTACAAGCAGGGCGAACGCTCACGTCTGGAATACCGGCCCAAACGGCACGTCGATCACAAGCGGGGCGGCAGACGCAGCTTCGCCTGGACCGACCACCGCGACCTGCTCATCGCCGCCCACCAGCAACTCGGCGCACCGATCGTGCTCGTGTGGGACAACCTGAACGTGCACAGAGACAGCCGACTGCGGGAGTTCATCAGTACCCACGACTGGATCACCTGCTACTTCCTGCCGTCCTATGCACCCGACCTCAACCCCGTCGAGGGCATCTGGTCGCTGCTGCGACGCAGCAGCCAGGCCAACACCGCATTCACCGACCCTGACCACCTCATGAGCGCGCTTCGGCACGGTCTCCGCCAGATCCAGTACCGCAGCAACCTCATCGACGGATGTCTCGCCGAAACTGGCCTCACCTTGACGACATCACGGCAACAACGTCAGTAACGCAACATGGAATCCGGAGTTTCAGCAGGACTCACTGCTAACGGAGCGGCTCAACCTACATGCGCTCGAAGCGGGCCCGATTGCTCATGATCGACCGACGTGGCCACTGCTCACCCGGTGTGGATCCGGATTCTGAGTTCGGGTGCCGTTGGAGGACGGGCACACCTGGAGAGGTCTCCACGAGCTGGTCGGCGGTGCTGGTCCAGGCCGGACAGGTGTAACGTCCATGCGCCCTTCCGTGAAAAGCCCCCGTTGTCAAAGGCGAGCAGGCTCACCGTGCCGGTCGAGGCGGCCGGTGGATGGAGCACCGGCAGGTCATCAATGGGATCTTCGTCCGCATGCGGACCGGCATCCCTTGGGGACCCTCCGACTGTACGCCGCGTGCTTCCGCCGTGCCGCCGCTCGCAAGGACCTGCTGGCGCACGTATTGCAGTAGATTCACGCTCGCACAGCAGTACGCCCTGCACCAGGCTGCCGCAGGGAGCGAGCGGTGGCAGCCAGGACGGTCGTGATGGTGAACGCCGGCGAGGCTGCGGTAGCCGACCGCATTCCTAGGGTTTGTCGCGGGTGCCGGCCAGGCCGGGGACGTCAGCGAGGGCAACGCGGGCGGTGATGCGTTTGCCGACCGGCTCGTGCCGGGCTTCCACGCCCTGCGCGACGGCCATCACGATCTCCAGGCCGTGCTGTCCGACGCGGCCGGCGTCCGAGGCCCGCGCCACCGGCAGCACCGGGTCGGAGTCCCACACGACGACCTCCACCACTTCGCCCGTGATCCGCAGTTCCATCAGTACGGGTCCGGGCGCGTACTTGCGGGCGTTGGTGACCAGTTCGCTGACCACCAGCTGGGTGAGGTCCACGGCGCGCTGCGAGACCGGTATGCCTTGCCCGCTCCGGGCGTGGACGAGAAAACCTGCGGCCAGGTGGCGAGCCTGGGCGATGCAGACGCCGTCCCCCTCCAGCGCCATGGCGGTCTGCAGAACACGGGCGTCAGGCGCGGTGTCGTCCTCCCCTGCTGGGCCTGATCCCCTCACAGCGGCCATTCTTTGGCGGGCAAGGAGTGAACCTCGGCTGCGGGGGTACGTGCCGGGCGTTGGCGCGCCCCGGCCGTCGGCGCCCTACCCGTCTTCGCGCTGCGGACCATGCCAGTCCAAGCTGAGGACGGTGGCGTCCGCAGGTGTCCCGCATGAGGGATGCCAGGTCGACTGCTCCTGCACCCCGTTCCTGCATGCCGTCAGTGAGCAGGACCAGACGGTCGCCGGGGAGAAGCTGGAGTTGCTGGACACGGTAGGAGGCGGGGGCTGCCACGTCGAAGGGGAAGTTGGCCGCGAGCTGGACCTCTTCGACCTCGGTGGCGCCTTTGCGCAGGTGCAGCGGCCGGGGATGCCCGGCGTTGACCAGTTCGCGGGTACCCGTCGCGAGGCTGATGCACAGCAATTGACCGGTGGCCAGGCCGCGGCTGTGAGTCAGCAGGGCCTCATGGGCGCGTTAAGCCTGCTGGAGCGCGTCACAACCGCTGCGGCGGGCGCCGCGCAGAGCGCCGACCAGGAGCGTGGCGAGCAGCGCGGAGTGGGTGTCGTGGCCCATGGCGTCGGTGATGGACAGGTGCAGTGTGTCGCGATCGAGCGTGTAGTCGTATGTGTCCCCGCCGATGTCGTCGGCCGGGACCAGGCTGGCGGCGAGGGTGAACTGGGGGCCTCGCAACAGGAGGCCGAGGGAAGCAGCTGGTGCTGGATCTCGGCGGCGAGGCTGGTCCGGGTGGTGCGCCGGCCCACGTGGTACAGGTCGGTGAAGCGGCGGTCGGTGACGATGATGTAGGCCAGTGCGTGCGCCGCGTCCTCGATCTGGGCGAGCACGGTGTCGTCGGCGTTCTGCAGCGTCGCTTCCAGCAGACCGATGCAGTCGCCGCGGTTGGTCACCGGCGAGATCACCCGCCGCCCGCCCAGGCCGTCCGGTTCCACGTGCTGGCGCTGGCTGCGCAGGACGGCGTCGTAGACGCTGCCCTCCAGGTCGATCCGCTCGGCAGCGTCCCCGTCATCATCGGCCTGTGTGATCAGGCGCAGCAGCCGATGGCCCACCAGGTCGACGAACAGGGACGAACAGGGAGGACACACGCTCCGCCCCGAAGCGCTTGCGCAAGTCGTTCGCAACTACCTCGACGGACTCCCCCGGCGGTGCCGCCTCCGCGGCGGCCAGAAGCTGCCCCAGTTCCAGGTCCCCGCCACCCATGGCAACCTCCTGTCCGTTGCCACTCCTTCTTCCCCGGGTTCGCCCGTCTTCACCCAGTACATCCATCGCCCGCTCGCGGTTTTCTCTTCCGTGGGATCTGGTTGACGCGTTGAGCCCGCCTGGGCTGTGGACCGGCGGTGGGGTTTCTCGGCCGCCTCGCCGCCAGCGGGACATCGGTTGCCTCGGGTTCAGGTGTTCTGATCAGGCTGATCTCGTCGGCTGAGGCTAGCTGCCTTCGGCGCGCAGTTGTTCGTTGATGCGCTGGGCCTCTGCGAGCTGGTCTTCGAGGATGACGATGCGGCAGGCGGCCTCTATGGCGGTGCCCTGGTCGACGAGTTCGCGGGCGCGGGCGGCGATGCGCAGCTGGTAACGGGAGTAGCGGCGATGTCCGCCCTCGGAGCGCAGCGGGGTGATCAGGCGGTGTTCGCCGAGGGCTCGGAGGAAGGCGGGTGTGGTGCCGAGCATCTCGGCGGCCCGGCCCATGGTGTAGGCGGGGTAGTCGTCATCGTCGAGAGGGGCGACGGGACGGGAACCGGCAGGCGGCATAGACCTCTTCTTTCGGGGACGCGTCGGGGGGCCCGGGTGCCAGTACCGGCACCCGGGCCCCGAGCTTTCAACACCATCTACCGGCGCACTGCGCCGGCCTTCTTGTTCCGCAGGGGCCGCCTGGGAGGGCGGGGCTGCGGGGATCGCGAATGCGTGACCGGGGACCACCTTCCAATCCGGGGTCTTGCGGTACCCGGGCGGACTGCTTCCTCGCCCGGGCGATCCTGATGGCGTTCTGCTCCTTACCTCTCGATTGCGCGGATACCGCGGGTACTGCTCACAGCCCCGCTGGGGCCGTGTCTTTCTGGTCTACCTGCACAGCAGTTCATGCCTGCTGCGCCCACTTCGACTTCTGGGTACGTAGTAACGCTAACCATGCGACGTCGGAATGTCTACTGCTACCATGACAGTTTTTCTCTACGGAGTACACGTGACCTTCTACCGCAGGCACTCCAGGGACCATGCCACTCGAATGGCGGTCCCCTTCTTACGGCACAGCAGTCCTCGGTGAGACCGGCCCAGTGCACGCCCACGCAGACATCAAGGAGACAGGTGCCTTGTGCGGCTCGGCGGGCAGTGATGAGGGCGTTGAGATGCCGTTGGAGTCCATGGCTGCAGTCTCCGAGTGGATCATGGGCTGACCCAGCCTGGTCGGCGCCTCGACGACGTCACCGCCTGTCGCCCGGCCGTTCCGGACGCCTCGCCGCCCTGACCTCGGGGCCGTGGCGCCTGATGCGGCTGATGCCCGCCACTGCTGTGGCGGGCATCAGCGGAGCGCGGACAGCCGGCTGTCACCCGGTAGTGAGCAGGCCCTCGCGCAGGCGGGCGAGACAGCGGGACAGGAGTCGGGAGACGTGCATCTGGGAGACGCCGAGGCATTCGCCGATCTAGGCCTGGGTGAGTTCCTCCACGAACCGCATGTGGATGATCTGCCGGTCCCGCTCATCCAGGTCTGCACGCAGCGTGGGCCCGATCGGCGTACCGGTCGGACCGGCACAGGAGTTCCGAGCATCGCGGATGCGTGATGCAGCGAGCCGAGTGCGCCCAGAGGCGGGGCCTTGGGGAGGGTGCGGCAGGTGAAGCGAGGGGTCGGCGGGAGGGATCGCCGGTGCCGTGCGAACCGGCACGGCGCGTCATTCCGAAGGGATGCGGAACTCGAATTCGGGACGGTCCCACGGCACGGCGGGCGGGTTCGCGAGCGCGGTCCCGGTCCGCACTGCACCGGCGCGGTGGTAGAAGTCCTCGGCGGGACGATGCGACACGACCTTGACACGGTCGAGCCCGGCGGCACGGGCCTCGGACTGCATGTGCGCGACGAGCAGTCGTCCA